>DAOTYR010000022.1:0-13745 GCA_034434655.1 Chloroflexaceae bacterium | reverse complement strand
ACAAGGGCGATGCGCTCGCGATTGTAGAGCGACCAGTCGCCAAAGAGTTGCGGCTCGAAGCCAACCAGGTGAAGCTGGCGCGGCTGGTCATCGAGCACGTAATTCACCTCGGTGATCGGCGCGCCACGGACGGTAAGCTCGGCGTGGGCGATGCGCGTAGCATCGCCGGCGGCCTTGATCACCTCGCGCAGCACCTCGGCGAGGGGCGCAACGCTGTACCAGGGACCCTTGTACGGATCGATCGGCCCCTCGAAAACCGGTTCGAGGCACTTGCGGATCGCCAGGCGCGGCAGGTCCTCAACATCATCGGAGTTCTCGAACACCATGGCCCGGCGCGACCAGGTGAAGACCAGTTCTTCCACCAGATTGCCGGCCCCCTCGCATCTGGGGCAATCCTGCTTGCCATACCCGCGGCAGGTCGGGCACTCCACCGAAAGGATCTCCGGCGAACGGCTACGGTCGCGATTGGAGACCCGGCTGACCTTTTCGACGGTACCCTGGCCCTTGCACGTGGCGCAGAAGACCTTGCCGGCGCCGAGGCACTCGGTGCAGGTGAAGATACGCTCCGAGCCAGGCAGCGACAACTCGCGGGGCCGGACGCTCTCCAGCGGTCCCGTCTCAGGGACGGGAACCTGCCACACATCGGCGGGGAGCTGAACGGCGCGCGGATGATCGGTGGGGGCCTCGGGGCGCACGCGGGGCGTCGGTTCGGTGCGCGTCTCATAGAGGGCGCGCAGTTCATAAAAGTAGACGTTGTAGCTGACGATCTCTTCGAGCTGGATGAGCTGGCCGAGGGCGCGACGGCGGAAGAAGCCATCGCGGCTCCAGCGGTTAAGAAAGCGCCGGATGGCATCGCGGCGGTGCAACTCGTCGGCGCGCTTGCGGGCGCGGGCGAGATACTCCTGAAAACGCTCGGGGAGGGCGGGTTCTAGCGCCGTCTCGAAGGGGTTCGGCAGCCACTCGGCATCTGGCTCCCAGCGCGACTCCTCCATGTCGTCGGTGGCCCGGTCGATCTGGCCGCGAAGCGCCCGGCGCAGAGCGGTGGCGGCGGCGGCGGCGCCGGGAAAGCGGGCCTGCGGCTGCGGCAACAGCATGCGGCGCACGACCCGGTCGGCGGGGGCCAGGGCAGGGTCAACCGCGGCCAGGCTGGGCAGAGGCGCGCCAGGTTCGGGAGGGACCTCGCCGGAGAGCATGTGGTACGTTACGGCCCCCAGACCATAGACATCGAGGGCCGGGCTGGCCTCCCCCTCGGTGAAGCGCTGTTCAGGAGCGGAGTAGGGCGTCAGGTAATCAGCCTCCTCGAGACTGCTGAGATCGGGAGCGTCGGGAGCGGCGGCGAGGCTCAGATTGGTGAGATAGGCCACGCCCTCGGCGGTGACGAGAATATTGGCCGGCTGCACGTCGCGGTGAACGATCTGCTGAGCGTGCAGGTAGTCGAGGGCGGCGGCGATCTGCGTCACGATGCGCACGGCCAGCAGCGGCGGCAGGGGGCCGCTGGCGAGGAGCGCGCTCAGGGGCTGGGCGTCGAGCTGGGGGGTAACGAGGTAGTGGCCGTAGCGTTCATCATGACCCGCGTCAATCACCGGCACCAGGTTGGGGTGGTTCAGGCGCGCGGCCAGGCGCGCGGCAAGCTGAAAGCGCCCCGAGGAGACCCAGTCGTTGCGGCGCAGGATGTGCACCTCAACCGGGCGTTCCAGGGTGAGGTGGCTGGCGCTGAAGACGGTTGCCAGCTCCTCCTGGGCCAGGCGTTTGATCAGCCGGTAGTTGCGCAACTCGGCGCCCTCGGCTGCCCGTTGATCAGCGCGGGTGATGGGGCGCGTGTTCATAGACCGATAGGTACCGCCGGGTGGTCAACCTGCCACCTGCGACGGAATGCGGCAACGCGGCGAGCATACCACACCGGCCGCATCGCAATGCGATAGATTTGTATTATAGCACTTCCGTTCGATGTGTTCAAGGGGCGTTCAATCGGTGAGCAAGACGGTGGCGCATTCGCAACAATCGGTACGTGTTTCTTTTCTTACGCATAGCGTCAAAACAATTATACTAGGCCCTGTGAAGCGCGGTCGTGGCTGTCCTAACAGGAGCGAGTTCTCAGGGTTCTCGCCCGGGGGCCGCTCAAGCCGCACCAAACTGAACAACAGGTTCGCACACACAACTCCTCTGTTCTGCTACGGTGGCGCCTGGAGGCGGGGTTTCCCGCAAGGTCACCGGTTCGCCGGGCCGCCGTCCCCAATTTCCCCCTCTCTCAGCCAACGACCAGGGCTTCGCAGGTCGGCCGCCCCGCCAGGGCGGCCGATTTACTTTGGGCCTTCCCTGTGAGCGCACCTCGCGGGTTCCTGGGGGGCTGCGCTCTCCCAAACCCTCCCGCGGACGGGAGCCTGGGTGCGCGGGCCTCCGGCCCGCATCCGCAGGGGATGGGGAAACCGGGTTTCCCCATCCCCCTGCGTGAGGGCCAGGCCCTCCCGCGGGCGGGGGTATGGGGGAACCTGGTTCCCCCATATTCACGTTAGGAAACCCTCGCCGGTTCCATTCGCGCCGATGGGGCGCAGCCCTCCTGGCCCCTCCCGCCTCCGGTCACCGGTTATGCCGCCCTGAGACGCGGCGCAACCCGGACGAATGTGCCGGTAGGGGGCGGCAGCGGGGCCATGCCGGCGAGCACGTTCAACCCCCAGGCCAGTTGCGCATCGGCGCAGGTCGCCTGGCCCTCGGCAGGTTGCCGGTTGGCAACGCACGGCACGGCGTACTGCGGGTCCTCCGAGGCAGCGACCTCGTACTGCGGGGTGATCCCGATACGGTGGATGGCCGTCCGGTTGGGCGTGAGCCAGTGGGCGATGGTGATACGAGCGCTGCTGCCATCGCTCAAGTGGTGGATGTTCTGCACCGAGCCTTTACCGAAACTCTTCTCGCCGAGCAGGACGGTATTGGGGCGGACGTCGCGCAGGGCGCCGGCGACGATCTCGGCGGCGCTGGCCGACCCACCATTGATCAGCACCACCATGGGCGCCTCGTACAGGCGCGTGTCGGCGGGGCCGACAATGGTGCGCAACTCTTTCTCTACGCCGCCGTTTTCGCGTTCGTAGAGGGCCACGCCGTCGTAGAAGCGCCCGAGCACCTCCTGGGCAGTGGTGAGAAAGCCGCCGGGGTTGTTCCGCAGGTCGAGCACGACGCTGCGGGGACGCTGGGGGATCAGGTCGCGCAGGGCCTCGTCGAGCAACTGGGTGGTGGTGGCCTTGAACTCGGTGATCTGGATGTAGGCCACCCCGTTGTCGAGCATCTGGGCGTTGACGGTGATAATCGGCACCTCATCGCGGGTGATCGCCACATCGAAGGTGCGCGTGTCGGGAGGGCGGCGCAGGGTGAGGGTCACCACGGTGCCCCTGGGGCCGCGGATGCGCGCCGCGGCTCTGGCGGTGGCCTCGCCATCGGGCAGACCGGCGATCACCTCGGCGAGCGCCACGCCATCAACCGCCACCACCACGTCACCCGAACGGAGACCGGCGCGCTCAGCCGGCGAGCCCGGGAAGGGCCGGTCAATGACAATCGCGCCGTCCTGGAGCCGCAGATAGGCCCCGATGCCCTCGAAGCGCCCCTGCATCGACTCGCGACTCTGGGCCGCCAGGTCCGGCTCCTGAAAGGTGGTGTACTCATCACCGAGGGAGGCGAGCATCCCCTGGATGGCGCCGTAGACCATCTTGCGCTGGTCGAGCGGCTCCTGGCGGTAGAACTCGGCCTGCACCAGGTCCCACACCTGCCAGAAGACGGCAAAATCCGCCCGCGCGTTCGCCGGCGTCTCGCCGCGGAGCTCACGATTGGCGACGCGGGCCAGGAAGGTGTCAACGGGGGTGGTTCCAACGATGCGCGCCGCGGCCCAGCCGGCGGCGAAGGCCGCGACACCGACCAGCATAGCAACAAGCGCTCCCAGGGTGACCGCGCGAGAGGTGCGTATCATACGTGGGCCTCTGCACTCAGGCGTGGGGTCAGGACAACGGATCGCTCTGACCCTGGCATGACCGTGTCTTACTCGGTAGCGTAGAGCACCATCGCGGCGGCGGCGATGGGCGCGGTTTCGGCGCGCAGGACGCGCGGGCCGAGCGACACGGGTATGATACCACGCTCGCGGGCGCGTGTCAGTTCATCAGGAGTGATGCCGCCCTCGGGGCCGCTGAGGAGGTGGATGGCGCGCCCGTTCCATTCCCCGCCGTGGGCGCGCAGGATGGAGCGCAGATGGGGGGCCTGGCCTTCCCAGAGCAGCAGGGCGAGATCGGCGCCCGCGGCGGCCTCTACGGCGGCATCGAAGGAGAGCGGCGCGCTTACCTCGGGCAGGACCCCGCGACAGGACTGCTCGGCGGCTTCGCGGGCGATGCGCCGCCAGCGCTCCAGCTTGCGCGCGTCGGTCCGGTCGGCGGCCAGGGAACGGGCGCAGTGCGTCGGAACGAGCCGGCGCGCGCCCAGTTCGACGCACTTTTGCACGGCCCACTCGAAGCGTTCGGCGCGGATGAGGGGCAGGTAGAAGGTCAGGTTGAGCGGTGGTTCGCCACCGACCGCCTCCCGGCGCACGACCGTGCCGGTCACGGCGTCGCGCCCGATGGCGGTCAGTTCCACTTCCGCGGCCATCCCCAGCCCATCGAGCAGCAGCACGTGGTCGCCGGGGGTCAGGCGCAGCACGCGCCCGATCTGGCGCGCCAGGTCCGGGTCGCTCAGGCGCACCTGCTCGTCGCGCAGCGCCTCGGGGGCGACGAAGAAGCGGCGGGTGTTGGGGAGAGGCATAGTGATTGTGGGGATGTGGGGGCAATCCCTTGCACATAAGGCGCTGCGCGCAACACAGCCCCCCTCCCAACCTCCCCCCGCTGGGGGGAGGCGCCCGGTTCCCTCCCCCAGCGGGGGAGGGTTGGGGTGGGGGCGGTGTTCGTAGGAGGGCTGCGCCCTCCCACACCCTCCCGCGGGGGGCTATGTTCACTCCGGATGGATCACCTCGCCGATGCGTTCCTCGGGGTTCCCGGCGGCGCGGGCCGCGGCGGCAAGCTCCCCCAGGTCGGGGATGCTGGCGCGCAGCACGGTCATCGGGCCGCGCAGGGCGCAGGCGCCCAGGCTGGCGGGCAGCACGGCGGAGTCGCCGCGCCGCAGGTCCAGGGGCGCATGCCGGGGGTCCTCGGGTTCGATACCCCCCGCGCCGTCGATCACCGTGAGGATCTCGAAACTGGCCGGATCCACCGCCAGCGCGGCCCGCTCCGCCACGCGCCAGCGCTCCAGGGCAAACGACGGGCAGGCCACGAGCAGGTCGCGGTCCGTCGCGAGGGTCAGGGGGCGGATGACGCCGCGCGGGGCGGGAGCGAAGCCGCTGACCTCGAGGGCCTTCTCCAGGTGCAACTCGCGCGGCTGGCCGGTCCTGGGATCGCGGCGGCCGTAGTCGTACACGCGATAGGTCAGGTCGGATTTTTGCTGGATCTCGAAGAGCATGATCCCGGCGTTGATGGCATGGAGGGTGCCGGCGGGCACGAAGATCACATCGCCGGGGGCGACGGGGAGCCGGGCCATCAACGCTTCGACCGTGCCGGCCGCCACCGCGGCGGCGAACTCGGCGCGGGTGCAGGGGCGCTTGAGGCCATAGGTGACGGTGGCGCCCGGCGCGGCATCCAGGATGTACCAGGCCTCGGTTTTGCCGTGAAAGCCGGTATGGGCCTCGACGCGATGGGCGTAGGCGTCGTCGGGATGGACCTGGATGGAGAGACAATCGGCGGCGTCGATGAACTTGGCCAGGAGGGGCACATCGGCGCCGTAGCGCGCAATGGCGCGCGCGCCCACCAGGGCCGGCCCGTAGTCGCGCGCCAGTTCGGCCAGGGTGCGCCCGGCGAACGGCCCATTCGCGACCGGATTGCTGTCGAAGACCTGCCAGCTTTCGCCGAGGCGGGCGGGGCGCGGTTCAGGCAACTCCAGCCACGCGGCGAGGCGCGTGCCGCCCCATAGCGGCTCGACGAGCTTGCGCCTGGTGATCAGGGGAGGGAGGGTGGTGGTCATGGGGATTTTGGATTTTGGATTTTGGATTTTAGATTTGAGGCACGGTCCAGCAAGCGGCTGCCAAAAAGCGCTGCTAACCGCGCGGGGCGATCACCCTGGCGCCGCGCGGCGGCGTTACGCCGGGGCCGTAGAGGTAGAAATCCTCCCAGGGGGTATAGCGGGTGATGTACGGGTCCACCCGCGTCCGCCCATCGGCGAAGGTGACGATGCGCCGCAGGGTCACATCAACGCCGGGGCGCCCGTGCACAAGCTGGCGCACGGCGCCCCGGGGCAGACTGGGGTCGAACTGCCAGACCGGGGCGCCGGGCTGGGTCCAGTTGGCCTTGAACGGCCCTTCGTAGCGCACGCTGCGCCCATCGCCCTCGCCGAAGAGTTGAAAGGTCAGGCGCTCGCGGGCCAGATCCACGCTGCCGATGATGTACACCGGGCCGCCGGTATCGTTGCGCCAGCGGAAATCAACCCCGGGCACGAAAACGGTGGCGTCGAACCCGACAATATCATCGTAGAAATAGACGATATGGCTATGGGGCACGCGGCGGGTGACGCTCAGCCCGGCGTTGGAGACGGCGCGAAAGAGGGTGGTGGAGACCTGGCACAGGCCGCCGCCGATCACCTTTTCGAGCCGGCCGCCGACAATCGCGTAGCCGTCAACGAAGCCATTGGCCTCGGAGAAGTCGCCAAGGCTGATGAAGGAAAACTCGGCTCCGGCGGGCACCACGTAGCCATCAACCATAGCGGTGGCGCGCTGGATATTGATCACCCGCGAGGTCGAGGAGGTGGAGAAGCCGGTGGCGGCCTCGCCGAGGAGGGTGATGGGCCGGGCCGGAGCGGTGGCCGCGAGGGCGAGGGGATCGCGTTGCAGCAACTGGCGCCCGAGGGGGCTGAGCGTCACCTCGTTGTCGGCGCCGGCATGCTCGGCGTGGTACACGAAGCGCGCGCGCTCGAAGTACTGCACAAGGCGTTCCTGGCCGGACTCCGGATCGTACTCGTAGAACTCCTCGGAAATGGGGTAACCGAAGATCGGCAGGCCCCCGCGGGTCTGCCAGAACCAGCCGAAGGCCCCGCCGAGGGTATGGCCCGACTCGGGAAAGAACGCGCGTTGCGGATCGGGCGAGGCGGCAAGCCAGGCGAAGGCGGGGTCGTTGCGACCCTCGGTCAGCAGGGCGCCGGCGCGGGTAATGCTGATCCGCGCGTCGGGCGGAGCGGTGGGGCGCAACTCCAGCCTGGCCCGTTCGAAGTACTGCACCTGCAAGCCATCGGCGCCGAGGATCAGTTCGGTGAGCGGCATGCCGAAGGTGGCGACGCCGCCGTAGGCGTCGAAGAAGCGCTTGAGCTGCATGGCGACGTTGTGGCCGGTTTCGGGAAAGTAGACTACGCTGCTCGCCGGGAAAGCCTGGGGGGCAGGCGCCTGCGGGGGCGCGGCAAGGGCGGAGGCGGGAACGAGGATCAGCCCGATCACGAGCGCCAGCAGCCAGCGGTACATAGACACCTCTTTCGTGAGTGACATTGATCCTGGAGGGCGCGGCTATCGCCAACCCTCCCATGGCCAGAGGTATGGGGAACGCGGGTTTGCCCGCGCTCCCCGAAACGGCAGCGTCGCGGCCTGAACTATGCCGAACGCCGCTATTATAGCACGGTACCTATATCCAATCTGTTATACTTTAGATATGGGACGTATGCAGCGATGAGGTGGCTGCGCGCGCAACTAACGTGAACATACGCCCTCGGCGAGGGGCGTGGGGAAACCGGGTTTCCCCACGCCCCCGCCCGCAGGGGGGTGGGAGGGCAAAGCCCTTGCGCAGGGGTCTGGGAGAACCCGGTTCCCCCAGACTCCCACCCGCGGGAGGGGCTGGGAGGGCAAAGCCCGTGCGCAGCGGTCTGGGGAAACCGGGTTTCCCCACGCCCCAGCCCGCAGGAGGGTTTGAGAGGGCTGCGCCCTCACGCAGGGGTCTGGGGGAACCGGGTTCCCCCAGACCCCTGCGTGAGGGGCTGGGAGGGCACAGCCCTCCCAGGAAGAACCTTTGTTCATCCCGTCGGTGTGCGGCGGAGCCGCATGGACGGCTGGAGAGCCGGATATGGAACTACGACACCTGCGGTACTTTGAAGCGGTGGCGCGCCACTCCCACGTGACCCGCGCGGCGGCGGAGTTGCACATTGCCCAGCCGGCCCTCAGCAAACAGATCAGCCAGTTGGAGCAGGAGCTGGGGGTGGCGCTGTTCGACCGGGTGGGCCGTAACGTGCGTCTGACCGAAGCGGGTGAGGCGCTGCTGCCCCATGCCCGCGCGGTGATGGCGCAGGTCGAGGCGGCGCGGGCGGAGATGGCCGAACGCATCGGCCTGCGGCGGGGGCGGGCGACGGTGGGCGCCCCGCCGACAGTGGGCATGCAACTGCTGCCCCCTGTGCTGACGGCCTTCAACCGGCAGTACCCTGGCATCGAATTGCGCCTGCACGAGTCGGGCGTGCAGACGCTGCTCGATCTGCTGGAGACGGGGTTGACCGATGTCGCAGTGGTGACATTGCCGGTCGAAGATGAGCATCTCACGGTGGTGCCGTTGTTCACCGAAGAGATGGTGATCGCCGTCCAGCGCGAGCATCCCCTGGCAACCCGCGAGACGGTGGCTTTCACCGAACTGCGCGACGAAGCGTGGGTGCTCTCGCCGCAGAACTATGAACTGCGCGAGGCAACCCTGAGCGCCTGCCAGGTCGCCGGTTTCGCGCCGCGGGTGGTGCTCGACGGCGGCGAGACCGACACGTTGCTCCGCTTTGTCGCTGCGGGCATCGGCATCGCCCTGGTGCCGCGCCTGGCCGTGCCTGATACCAGCGACCTGGTCGCCCTCAAGGTCACCGATCAACACCTTACGCGCAGCCTGGGGCTGGTCTGGCGGGGAGACCGGGTGGCCTCGCCGGCGGCGCGGGCATTGCGGGAGTTCCTGGTGGAGCGGCTGCGCCGGGAGTAGGGGGGATTTTGGATTTTGGATTTTAGATTTTAGATTTCAGTCGTTTATGCGGCTGCGGCGCACACCGACGGGATGAACATAGGTTCTCTTGGGAGGGCTTCGCCCTCCCAAACCCTCCCACCGGGTGGGGGGGATGGGGAAACCCGGTTTCCCCATCCCCCTGCGCACGGGCCAGGCCCGCACCTTCGCGAGGGCGGGGGTATGGGGGAACCCGGTTCCCCTATGTTCACGTTAGCCGATCCGTTCGAGGCGGGCGAAGCTGGCGAGCAGGCGCCGTTCGCGGTCGGCGAAGCTGACCGTCACCTCTTCGTCGCCGTCCACCAGGCGGCTACTGACCACTACGCCCTCGCCGAAGGTGTTGTGGCGCACGCGCTGGCCGGGAACGAAACTCACCGCCAGCGGGCCGCCGACGGCGCGAGAGGGCGCGGGGGCGCGCCAGACATCGCGGGGGCGCGCGGGGCGCTGCCGGGCCGGGGCGGAGGCGTTCGCCGGGCGCTGGCCGGGCCGTTTCAACAACTCGCGGGGAATATCGGCCAGAAAGCGCGAGGGCACGCTCAGGTTGGTGCGGTTGAAGCTCTCGCGCCGGAAGGCGTGGCACAGGTAGAGGCGCCGCCTGGCCCGCGTGATGCCCACGTAGAGCAGGCGCCGTTCTTCCTCCAGCCGCTCGCGGTCATCGGCGGAGCGGCTGTGGGGCAGCAGGCCCTCCTCAAGCCCCACCAGAAACACCACCGCGTACTCCAGACCCTTGGCCTGGTGCAGGGTGATACAGGTCACCGCATCGGCCTGGGGGTCAATCCGGTCCACATCGGCGACCAGGGCCACTTCTTCGAGAAAGCAGGGCAGTTGCTCTTCGAGGGGCAGGCCGTTGTAGCGAGCGGCGAAGGCGGCAAGCTCCTCGATGTTGTCCCAGCGCTCATTGGCCGACTCCTCGCCGTACTCGCGCAGCAGCGCCTCGCGCAACTCGATGCGTTCGACAAGCGTTTCGAGCAACTTGAGCAGGGGCAGCTCGCGGCGGGCGGCGATCAGGCCGTCAACCAGGCCGAGGAAGCCGCGCAGGGCGGCGACGGCGCGAGGGGCCAGCGACAGCGACGGCGAATATTCGTTGCCCTCCGCCAACTCTCTGAGAGCCTGGTAGAGGGGCACGCCGAGGGAGGCCGCCCAGCGGGTCAACTCGGCCTCGGTGCGCTCGCCGATGCCGCGGGCGGGCCAGTTCAGCACCCGCGTGAGGCTGACGCTGTCGTAGGGATTGGCGGCGAGACGCAGGTAGGCCAGGGTATCCTTAACCTCTTTGCGCTCCCAGAAGCGCAGGCCGCCGATCAACTGGTAGGGAACGCCGCGGCGCGAGAGGGCCTCTTCCAGCGCGCGCGACTGGGCATTGGTGCGGTACATCACCGCGCAGTCGCGGTAGCGCGTCTCGCCGGCAGCCACCAGCCGGGCGATCTCATCGGCGACGAAGGCGGCCTCGGCGTCCTGGTCGTAGCCCTCGTGGAGCATCACCTGCGGCCCGGCGCCATTCGCCGTCCAGAGTCGCTTGACGTGCTTGCGCGTTGCGCCGGCGGCGATCACCGCCTGGGCCGTGTCGAGGATGCTCTGGGTGGAGCGATAGTTCTGCTCGAGCAGAATGACCTGCGCATCGGGATAATCCTGCTCGAACTGGAGCATGTTGCGCACATCGGCGCCGCGCCAGCCATAGATGCTCTGGTCGGCGTCGCCGACGACGAAGAGGTTGCGGCGCCTGGCGGCCAGTTGCTTGATCAGCACATACTGGGCGTGATTGGTGTCCTGATACTCGTCCACCAGCAGATAGACGTAGCGTTCCTGATACGTCGCAAGCACATCGGGGTGCTGATCGAAGAGACGCACCGTCTCGAAGAGCAGATCGTCAAAATCGAGGGCGTTGGCCTCGCGCAGGAGGGCCTGGTAGCGCTCGTAGCAGCGGGTGACGATCTCATCGAAGTACGCCCGGCTGTGACGGGCGTATTCCTGGGGGGAGATCAACGCGTTCTTGGCGCTGGAGATGCGAGCGTGGATGGCGCGGGGCGGGTTCTGCTTCTCGTTGAGATTGAGATCGCGGAGCACGCGGCGCATCAGGCGTTCCTGGTCGTCGCTATCGTAGATGGCGAAATCCTGTTCGCGCCCGAGGTGCACAATATCGCGGCGGAGGAAGCGCGCGCAGAGACCGTGGAAGGTGCCGACGGTCAGGGCCTGGGCCTGGGCGGGGCCGATCAGCGCATCGAGGCGCTCCTTCATCTCGCGGGCGGCCTTGTTGGTGAAGGTCACCGCGAGAATATTCAGGGGATCCACGCCCTGGGCGGCGATGAGATAGGCGATGCGGTGGGTGAGCACGCGCGTCTTGCCGCTGCCGGGGCCGGCGACGACCAGCACCGGGCCGGCGACCGTCTCCACCGCGCGCCGCTGGGCCGGATTCAAGCCTTCGAGGAGATCGGACATGCGCTATTTCCTGGCCGGTCCTCGCCTTCCCTGGTCTCGTTGCACCCGGGTCAGGGAGAGGGTGAGGAACGGCGACGCCGCTCAACGTCTGGAAGGGCCCGTGCCCTTCCTGGAACAGCGGACATGGTAGAGTACCAGCGGATGCCTGTCAAGGAACGGGGCGCGAGGAGTGCGTGTTCACATGTCTCCTGGGAGCGTGAAACACCAGGTCACGCCGGGGGGTGGAGGGGAATGGGGAAACCAGGTTTCCCCAAATCCCCGCTCGACGGGAGGGGCGCGCGCCAGAGCGCTACGCGCAGGCCTCGGCGATCACGTGATCCCACTTCTTGACGTGCCAGCGGGCGTTCAGGTAGTGCAAATCGGCGCGGAAGCACGCCTGGCCGCGTTCGTAGACGACGCGGGCATAGCCCACCCGGTGCCGAAGGCTCTCGTCGAAGGTGGGGATCAGTTCATAGCGCTGGAACGGGCCATACGACGACTCATTGCCCCTGACCACATAATCGGTCAAAAAGGCCAGGTCTTTAAGCAGACTCTGGCGCTGCTCAGCATCACTGTCGATCAGGAAAGTCTCGGCCCGCGCCGGGTCGCCGCCGAACATCGCCGCGACCCACTCGGCGAAGGTGTCCTCGGCTGCGGCGAGGGAAGCGTCCGTGGGCAGGGGGCCGGGCAACTGCCCGTCAACGTATGCGTCGCACTCCTTAAAGCCCGGCGCCCACTCGACGACGCGCCAGGCCCCGGCGACGCGAACGAGGCGGGTGAGGAAACATGCACTGCCGCGGGCGAACATGACCGCGCTCAGGCCGATGCGTTCCTGCTCATCGGCGCCGGGAACCACGCCGAGGGCCTCGAAGCGGTTCAGATACGGCCCGAAGAGGCCGAACCGGTTCGTGAACTCCAGCCAGCGCTCGGTCACCGCCAGTTGCTTGAGAACATGCTCGGCGCGGCGTTCCGGATCAGACTCAGCCGCGACGGCCAGGGCCTCCGCCTCGTTCCCGGAGAGCATAGCGCGCACCCAGCGGTCATGGACATCCTCGGCGTCGGGGTCGGGCGCAGCGGCGCCAGACGACGGCGCGGCAGCAGCGGACGACCCCGCCCCATCCCCGGCGGCGCCGCCCGACCCTTCCGCCGCCCCACGCGCAGCGGCGCCAGACGGCGGCGCGGCAGCAGCGGACGACCCCGCCCCATCCCCGGCGGCAGTGGCGCGGGCGGGATCGGGCGCCGCCGGGACGGGCGGGGCGGCGCCGGCGGGAGCCCCGGCTGACGCGGGAGCGGCGGCGGGCGCGTCACCCGGCGCGCAGGCAACCAGCAGCGCGGCGCACGCGACGCACGCGACGAGGAACGATGCCTGGCGGCGCAGGCGCGGCAACCAGCGGGCGCATCGAGACGACATAGGAAACCCTCCATCTGTACGCGGGACCACACCGTATGTACCGCGCCGGGCGAGTGGAGGATATGGTCATTCCGGGGAGCGCGCTGCGTCCTCCCATCCGCCGGGTCTTGAGCGGGCAGCCCGGCTCAGTTATTGCAACGAATGTTCGATGCGGGTATACTGACACGCAAGAAGGTTTCCTGGCGCATTTCCGGGCAACCAGTTTACGGGCGCATCAAGATGCGCCACGCCAGATCCAACCTCAAACATCCGCAAGGGCACGGGACCGGAGGAACGGGCATGCCAACCGATGTACGAGACACGCCTATGCGCCTCGTGCGCGAAAGCGATGGGGTCTCAATTTCCCTGGCGCCGCTGCAGGGGCACTGGACGGCCGACCAGTACCTGCGGTTGACCGATCACACCCGGCACCTGGTAGAGTTCACCGATGGCCGCATCGAGGTCCTGCCAATGCCAACTCAGCAGCACCAGCTTATCCTCGGGTTTCTGTATCGCGCCTTCTTCGCTTTTCTCCAGCCGCTCGGGGGCATTGTGCTGTTCGCGGCCCTGCGTCTCCAGAACCGTCCCGAGAAGTTTCGCGAACCGGATCTGCTGGTGTTGCGACGGGCGGACGATCCGCGGGCGCAGAACCGCTACTGGCTCGGGGCGGATCTGGTGGTGGAGATTGTCAGCGCCGATGATCCCGAGCGGGACACGGTAGAGAAGGTCGCCGACTACGCTGAGGCGGGCATTCCCGAATACTGGATCGTCAACCCGCTGGATGCGACAGTGACGGTGCTGGCGCTGGAGGATGGAGCCTATGTCGAGCACGGAGTCTTTCGCCGGGGCGCACAGGCAACCTCGAGGCTCCTCGCCGGCTTCAGCGTGAGCGTGGACGCGGTGTTCGAAGCGGGGTAGGAGGCTCCGCTGTAAGTATTCACATGTCTCCT
>DAOTYR010000021.1:0-19956 GCA_034434655.1 Chloroflexaceae bacterium | reverse complement strand
CCGCGGGCGGGGGGTGTGGGGAAACCCGGTTTCCCCATGGTCACGTGAGACGGTCATGCGCATGGCGCACACCGCCCAATGACCATGACCTGGGAGCGCGGGCGGCCCGCCCGCGCCACGGCGCCGCGGACACGGTGACGGCCCCCGCCCTGACCCTCCCCCGCTGGGGGCGGGCACCCGGCGCCTCCCCCCAGCGGGGGGAGGCTGGGAGGGGGGCAGAACCCTGCGAACAATGGTCACCTCAGCCGTCCACGCGGCTGCGCCGCACACGAACAGGATGAAAATAGGTTCTTCTTGGGAGGGCGTAGCCCTCCCAAACCCTCCCAGGGGCCGGGGCCTGGGTGCGCGGGCCTCCGGCCCGCGTCCGCTGAGGTATGGGGAAACCCGGTTTCCCCCCCCTCGCCGAGGGCGTATGTTCACGTTAGAGTGCACCCTATGACCGCTGGCCGTCCGCTTTCTTACCCGCCCGCCCGCAGCTACGCGCTGGCCCTGGCGGTGATCGTGGCCCTGGCGGTGAGCCTGCGGGTCTGGTTCTGGTCCTGGCAGGCTCCCGCCGGCGCGGTGCAGCCGGGCGACCCCGAGGAGTACTACCGCGCCGCGCTGCACCTGCTCCAGGGCGGCTACCACGACACGGGCAAGTGGCTGCGCCCTCCGCTCTACCCGGCCTTTCTCGCCCTGATGTTCGCCCTCGCCGGGGTTGATGTGCGCTGGGCGTTGCTCGGCCAGGCCATCGTGAGCGGCGTTGGGGTGCTGGCCTTCGCCTGGCTCGGGCGGCGGCTCTTCGCCAGCCGCGCCGTTGGGGCGCTCAGCGCCGCCCTGGCGGCCGTGTTTGTGCCCTTCGCCAGTTTCGGCAGCGTGCTCTTCGCCGAGGCGCTCTTCGTGGCGCTGATCGTCCTGTTCCTGACCCTGATGGATGGGGCCATTGTCACGGGCCGCTGGCGCCCGGCCTTCTTCGCCGGCCTGCTCCTGGCTCTCGCCGCCCTGACCCGCGCCGTGGCGCTGTGGTTCATCCCCATCGCCGCGCTGCTGGTCCTGGCCCTCCCCCGCCGCTCGCCCTGCGCCCGCCTCGCCGACCGTCTGGCCCCGCCGCTGGCGCTGCTCCTCGGCGCGGCCCTGGTGATCGGCCCCTGGGCGCTGCGCAATTACCTCGTGCACGAACGGCTCATTTTGTCCGACACCAACGGCGGCATCAGCATGTGGTTCGGCATGGTGCGCAGCGACGAGGAGCAACGCGCCAGCGCGGAGGTGATCTTCAGCCAGCCTAATCTGGCCGACCGCCAGGCCCTCGCCGTGCGTCTGACCCTCGATCGTATCCGCGAGGACCCGCGCTTCTTCCTCAACCGCATGCGCTACAAGGTCGCCTCGCTCTTCCTGCTCCAGTCGCGCAGCTTCGCCGTAGGCGACGTGGTGACGATCAGCCCCCGCGATGAGCAGATCGCCCTGAGCGCCGGCGAGAACCCGCGGCCCCTCAGTGTGCTCGCCGATGTGCAGTATGTGCTGCTTATGCTCGGCGGGATCGCCGGGCTGTGCTTCGCCCCCTCGTGGCGCCGGGCCGCGCCCGCGGTCGCCTGGTTCGCCTTCGGCGTGCTGCTGGCGGCGCTGACCGTGGCCCATCACCGCCTGCGACTGCCGCTGGTGGCGGCGTGCGTCCCCTTCTGCGCCTATGCCCTCTGGCGCCTGCCGGCGGCCCTGCGGGCGCTGCGCCACGGCCTCACCCGCCCCCGGACGCTGCGCGCGGGCGCCATGCTGGCAGGCTGGCTGCTCTTCGCCAGTCTGATCGTCAGCACCCGCTACATCACCTGGGCGCGCGCCGAGCGCATCGCCGCCGAAGGGCGCCAGGCCCTGGCCCGCGGCGACGCTTCCGCCGCCGAGGCCGCCTTCCGCGCCGCCTATCGCGCCGACCCCGCCAATTCGCTGCGCCCCATCGCCCTGGGCGACCTGGCCTTCGCCCGTGGCAATCTCCCCGCCGCCGCGGCCTGGTTCGCCGAGGCCAGCGCCCTCGAACCCCGCAGCCTGTACGCCCTGGCGATGGAGACCTGGATCGCCACCCTGCGCGGCGATGCCGCCGCGGCGGCCAGCGCCCACGCCCGCATCGCCGGCTTCGGGCGCGATACGAACGACTTTTACCTCTGGGCCTGGCAGGTCGCCCCCACCCCCGCCCCCTCGCGACTCACGCCCGGCGCCGCCACCGCCATCGGCCACTTCGTCGGCTTCGCCCCCGCTACCTTCGACCTGCCCGGCGGCCGCTGGACCCTCGGCGCCGCCCGGCTGCGCCTGGGGGGCTGCGGCGACCCGCGGCTGACCCTCCGCGGCCCTGCCGGTCGCCCGGTGACCCTGCGCGCCGCCGGGGTTGAGCGCCGCATCATCCTCAGCGGCGCCCCCGAAGAGGTTACGCTGCCCCTCGGGGCGACGCCGTGCGACCCCGCCACGCCCCTCGTCGTCAGCATCACCAGTCCCACCGGGCTGCTCGACCTGGAACGGGCGCCCTGGTACACCGGCGTCGCCGTGCTCGTTGCCGAACGAGGTCCCTGAGTGCGTCCCGCTCCTACAACCCGCCCGCGCTGGCGCTCCCACGCCATGGTCCTGCTGCTCTACACCCTGCTGGCCCTGGTAGTCACCTTTCCCCTGCCCCTGCACCTCGGCGAGCGCATCATCGCCAACCAGCCCGGCCAGGTGGATGGGTACCTGGGGATCTGGAACGTCTGGTGGACGGCGTATGCCCTTACCAGCGGCCAGAACCCGTTCGTGACCCCGCTGCTCTTCCATCCCCAGGGGCTGGATCTCTTCTGGCAGACGTTGAGCCTGCCCCAGGGGGCGCTGGCCCTGCCGGTCACCCTCACTGCCGGCCCGCTGCCGGCCTACAACCTGCTGATCCTGCTCAGTTTCATTCTCGGGGGCTACTTCACCTTCCTCTTCATCGCCTACGTGTTGCGCGACACGGGCCAGCGGGGCGACGCAACCCTGGCGGCGCTCATCGGCGGCGCGGTGTATGCCTTCGCGCCCTTCCATATGCAAAAGGTGCTCGACGCGCAACTCGAGGTGGCCTCCATTCAGTGGCTGCCGCTGTGGGCGCTGGCCACCGCCGCGCTGCTTGAACGGCCGCGCTGGCCCCTGGCCCTGCTCAGCGGCGCCGCGCTGCTCGTGGTCGGCCTGGGCACGTGGTACTACGGCCTGTTCGCGCTCATCGCCACCGGCCTGATGGCCGGCCTGTGGGCGCTCCGTCCCGCCGGCGGCCCCACTGCGCCGCCGGCGCCCCCCCGGCTGCCCGGCGCGCCGGTGAGCCTGCGCGTCGCCACGCTGCTCTGGGGCCTGGCCCCGCTGATCCTCTGGTTCGTAGTCATGGCCCCGCGCCTCCTCGCCCTGCTGCGCACCGGCGACACCTTGCTCGGCGACGCCCGCGGCGAGCAGCAGGCCTATGCCGACCTGATCAGCTTCTGGCTGCCCAATCCCAACCATCCCCTCTGGGGAAGGGCCGTCACCGCCTTCTACGAACGGCTGCACCCCGGCGAGATCCTCTGGAACGTGTCGCTGGGTCTGGTGGGGATCGCCCTGGCGCTCTACGGCCTCACCGTGAGCGGGCGCGCCCACTGGCGCTGGCTGGCGCTGGGCGTCTTCGCGGCGGCCATGGCCCTCGGCGCGGAGATCTTCGTGTTCGGGCGCAACACCGGCCTGCCCGGCCCCTACGCCCTGATCCGCGACCTGCCCGGGGTGCGCTCCAGCCACCGGCCCAACCATTTTGTGCTCATCAGCCTCCTCACCACGGCCCTCTTCGCCGCCGCCGGGGCGCGCTCCCTGCTCGCCCGCGCGGGACGGGGCGCGCCCCTGCTGGCCGCGGCCATACTGGCGGGCATCATCGCCATTGATGGCACGGCCGGCGCCACGCCGCTCTTCCGGCGCCCCATGCCCCGCCCCTACCTGAGCATGCCCACCCCCGACGGCGCCCTGCTGCCCGTCCCGCTCCACCTGAACGTCTCCAACAGCGAGCACCTCTGGTACCAGACCCGCCACCACTGGCCGATCATCGGCGGCTTCATCGGGCGCGAGCCACCCTATCCCCTGGGCCGCTACGCCCCCGGGATCAGGGAACTGCGCTCTGGTCAGGTCGAACGCGACGACATCCTCAGCCCCGGGTGGCCGGACCTGGCCCGCGAGACCCTGGCCGCCTATGCCATACGTTATGTCGTGTTCCACCACGACTCGATGGGTTCGCCGCTGCCACGCATGCGCGACCTGGTCGCCGAGATGGGTCTGGACGAGAGCTACCGCGACGATCTGGTGACCTTCTACCCTGTGCCCGCGCCGGAGCGCCCGCGCCCTCTGGCCTACCTTGGCCCCGGCTGGGGCGATCTGGAGCGGGGACCCACCGGCGAACGCTGGCGCTGGATGGGCGACACGGCGCAGGTCGTCCTGCTCAACCCCACCGGCGCCCCGCGCCCCGCGCGCCTGACCCTCGACCTCGAAGCCTTCGAGCGCCCCCGCGCCCTTACCGCCCGCCTGGGCGACGCCGCGCCCTTCACCCTGAGCATCAGCCGCGCCCGGATGCGCCGCACCCTGCGCCTCATGCTGCCCCCCGGCGAGACTGTGCTATACTTAAGCGCCCCCACCGACGCGCCGCCGGGCCAGCCTTCCCGGCGGATCAGTCTGGCGTTTATGGGGATCATTATTGAATAACAGGACTCACGCGGTGGAGGGGTGCGGGGAGGCTTCGCCTTCCCGCACACCCCTGTTCCCGCCCGCGGCGGCCAGGCGGCCTGGCGCAATGCCCACGGCGCTCCCGCTGCGGGCGGCTAACCACTGGTTGGTGGAGGGCCGCAGGCCCTCCCCCTCCCCGCCAGGAGGCGACCGCGTAATACCATTTCCGATTGCAGATTTTGGATTGCAGATTGCCGCGCATGGCGTCACGATGAGCGATGACGGCAACGACAATGCGGAACTGCCAACTGGATTTGGTATAACTCCTGTGAATAAACCTTGTATGGCGCACTCTCCCATATGGCAACGTAAACCGCCGCGCAGCGCAACCATCGCCAACATCTGGCATTCCTCCCATGGCAACCACCACCATCCAATCTGCCCGGCACGAGCATGAGGGGCCGCCGGTGCGCCTCGGCAAGTGGCGCGCGGTCGCCTACGAGGTGGCGCTGAACGGCTGGCGCATTCTCCGCGAAACGGTCAACGATTTCAGCCTCTGGCGCATCATCGAGTACCCCTGGGCCACTCGCGCCCTCGACCTGCGCCGCGGCGACCTGGTGCTCGATATCGGCTCGGGCACCTCGTCGTACCCGCATATACTCGCCAGAGAGGGCGTCAACGTGATCGTGCTTGAACTGGACCCTGAACGGGTGCGCTGGCAACTGCGCAAGCGTCGCGCCACCGCCCGCCCCGGCGATGGCCAGTTCTTCCCCCTGGTGGCCAGCGCCACGGCCATGCCCTTGCGCGAGGGCAGCCTCGCCCGCATCGCCGCCATCTCCTCGCTCGAACACATCCCCGACGACGCGGCGGTTGGCCGCGAAATCGGGCGCGTCCTGGCCCCCGGCGGCATCGCCGCTCTGACCCTGCCCTTTACCAGCAGCGAGCGCACCGGTTTCTTCCAGGGCATTCGCCCCTTCGTGCCGGTGGAGCGCAACGCCTTCGTGCAGGAGGGCAAACCCGGTTCGTTCTTCCGCTTCTATACCCTGGAGGACCTCGAGCGCACCTATGCCCGGCCCGGCGGTCTGCGGATGAGCCGGCTGGAAGGCTTCGGGCGCTCCATCCTCAACGGGCGCTACCACGAGACGCGGCTCACACGCTACTGGCGCCGCTTCGTGCTCAAGGATCTGCTCCTGGCCCTGATCGTCCATCCCCTCGAAGAGCGTTTCGACCGCAGCGATCCGCTCTACGTGATGTTCACCCTGCACAAGCCGTGAACGCCGAGCCCCGCCAGGGTCTGCAACCCGAACAACGGCGCCTGGCCGTCCCCACCACCTCCGCGCCGGCGCACCGCCGGGCGCCGGGCCGCTTCGCCAACTGGACCACCCCGGGCTTCCTGGCGCTGCTGCTGGTTGTCGCCGGCATGGTGTCGCTCGGCCCCTCGCGCGCCCCCGCCCTCTCCCCCGTGACCGGCGGCGACATCGCGCATGGGCCGGTCTTCCTCGACGGCATCTACGGCCCCGAACGCCACCCCGATGGGTCGCTCTACCGCTGGACGAGCGGCAACGCCCTGGTCCAGGTGCGGGGCGCCTTCTTCGCCGCGCCCGCCTACCACGCCGAGGTGCGCCTGCGCGCCGACAACCCCGCGGGGCCGCAGCCGCTGACGTTGCTCGTGGGCGGGCAAGCCGTGGCCCGCGTCACCCCCGAACCGCGCTTTCGCCGCTACCGGCTGCTGATTGGCCCCGGCGGCGAGGGCGCCGAGCTCTGGCTCGCCCTCCAGACGCCCACCTTCGTCGCCGCTGGCAACCCGCGCCCCCTGGGCGTGATGCTCACCGACGTGCGGCTGCGCCCGTTGACCCGGCCCGACCTGGCGGGGGCGGCGCTCGCCGGCCTGGGACTGGCGACGCTGTGGGGCTTGCTGCGCCTCGCCCGGCTGCCGCGGGGCGAGGCGCTGGCGCTTACCGGCGTGGCCGGCCTGGGGTTGGCGGCCCTGGCCATCCTCAACCGGCCCGCGGCCCTGCCCCCGGCCTGGCTGGCCGCCCTGATGCTCACCGGCGTCTTCCTGGCCGCCCTGGCGGTGCGACCGCCGCCTGCGCGCCTCGGCCTGGCCGCCCTGATGCCGCTTGTCGCCCTGGCGGGCCTGATCTGGCCCGCATGGCTCTCCGACGATGCCTTCATCTCCTTCCGCTACGCCCAGAACCTGGCCCTGGGCCACGGGCTGGTCTACAACCCCGGCGAGCGGGTCGAGGGCTACACCAATTTTCTGTGGACGCTCATAGCGGCGGGGGTGCTGCGCCTGGGGGGCGACCTGGCACTCTGGAGCCATGCCAGCGGCGTGCTCCTCGGTGTGCTGATCGTCGTGGGGACCTGCCGGATGGCCGGGCCGCTGATCGGCCCGCCGTGGGCGCTGGTGGCGGCCTTGCTCACCGGCACGAGCCAGAGCCTGCTGCTCTACACCGCCCGCGGCTCCGGGCTGGAGACGGGACTGTTCACCCTGCTCGCGCTCGCGGGCGGGGGCGCATACCTGGCCCGCGAGCGCCTGGGGCCAGGCGGGCTGGTGGCCGCCGGGCTGGCCTTCGGCCTCGCCGCGCTCACGCGCCCCGAGGGCCTGCTGGTGTTCACCCTCACGGCCCTGCATGCCGGGCTCACGGCAGTGATGAGGCAGCAGGGCGGCCCGGCGGAACGTTTGCGCGCGACGCTGCCGCCATTGCTGGCCCTGGGGGCGCCCTTCCTGGCCCTGTTTGGACCATACTTCCTGTGGCGGCTGAGCTACTACGGCGACCTGCTGCCAAATACCTTCTACGCCAAAACCGGCGGGGGCCTGAAGCAGATCGAGCGCGGTCTGGCCTATGCCGGGGCCTTCACCCTGACCATCGGCGGCCCGCTGCTGCTGGTGATCGCCGCGCCGTGGCTGCGCTCCTGGCGCGCGGCCCTGGTCTCCTGGCGCAGCTACGCCCTGCTGGTGACGCTGACCTACAGCGCCTACATCATTGTCGTCGGCGGCGATCACTTTCGCGGCGAACGCTTCTTCGCGCCCCTGGTCCCCTGGTTCGCAATCCTTATCGCCGATGGGCTGGCCACCCTCATCCAGGCGCTCCCCGCGCCCGCGCGCCTGGCGCGGCCCTTGCTGGCCCTGGGGCTGGCAGTCGGCAGCCTGGCCGCCCTCGCGCGCACGGCCCCCTTCGACACCACCATCCGCGGGCTGGACGAGAGCGTGTGGATCTGGCGCGAGATCGGCTGGTGGCTGTACGACCATAGCCCGCCCGAGGCCAGCATCGCCGTTGCCGGAGCGGGCGCGGTGGCCTTCTACGGGCAGCGCGCGGCGATTGACATGTACGGGCTAACCGACCGGCATATCGGCCGGCTGCAGATCGCGGGCATGGGAGCAGGTGTGCCCGGCCACGAAAAGCGCGATCCCGGCTACATCCTCGACCAGCGGCGCCCGACCTACATACCGCGCATCTGGGATGACTATTTTGGCGGCCCGGCGGCCCTGGAGCCATCCTACCGGCTCATCCGCGTGGTGAGCCGCTCAGGACGGACCCTGGAACTGTGGGAACGCCGGGAAGAATAAATGGTCTTTGAGAAATGAATCCGCTCTAGCCCGCGCAGGCGGGCTTTGCACCGCATAGCCGAGGGCTTTAGCCCCACGGCCAGTTCGGCACACCGGATTAATTTCTCTATATAATGCGTCTGGGAACGTGTAGCCCTCTCACCCCGCCTGCGGGCGGAGGTGTGGGGAAACCCGGTTTCCCCACACCCCTGTCTCAGGTACCGCATATACCAGAGCAGAAATCCGATTTCAGCTTTTTGTTAGCAAAGCAGCGCAACCTTATGACCCTCTCGCTCGTTTTATAGATAGCCTGCGTCTTTTCGGCCCGCCGCGCCGTGGGCGCGCCTCGCAGAACGCAGCGGGTTGAGGAACCATGAACGTTCTCTACTGCATCCCGCGCTACGACAGCGCCGCGATGGGCAATCGCATTCACACCGAAGTGATCGCCGAATGGCAGCGGCATGGCATCGAGACCGAGGTGCTCAGCCTCGACGCCCGCCTGACGCGCCGGGTCACGAGCATCGAAGAGGGGGTGACGGTGCACCGCCTCCCCGTGAGCGCCGGCGTGCCCCTGAAGCTCGCCAATCGCGCCGTGGCCGCGGTCCTCCCCTACCCCTATCTCGCCGGCGCGGCATGGCACTACCGGCGCCTGATTCGCGAGCGGCGCTACACTCTGGCCCACATCGAAACCGCCTTTCCCCTCGGTCTGATCGCGGCGCTGGCCCCACGCCGCCATTCGCCGCCCCTGGCGATCACCCTGCCCGGCGCCGATATTATGGCCGAGCCGGAATACGACTATGGGTACGGACGCTTCCCCGCCGTGCGGGCCGTCTTGCCCTGGATCTTCCGGCGCGCCGCCGTGCTGCGCGCCGACTCGCCCCAGATCCGCGAACTGGCCATCCGCCTGGGCGCCCATCCGCGCAAGGTCGTTGCCATCCCCTACAACATCACCACCGACAGTTTCCCCCCTCCCGGCGACCTCGCGGCCTTCCGCTGGCGCAGTCGCCTGGCGGTGGCCGAACGACACCTGCTCGACCCTTCCCGACCGATCGTTGTCAGTCTGAACCGTCTGCATCCCTTCAAAGGCATCGCCTACCTGCTAGACGCGCTGCCGTACCTGCGGCGGCGCGGGATCGCGCCGCAGGTGCTCATCGTCGGTCCCAACCGTTCCACACCGCGCTTCGGCAATTATGGCGCCTTCCTGCAGGCACGGGCCGAAGCCCTGGGGGCCGCCGCCGATGTCCACTTCACCGGCGGCATCGCCCACACCGAAGCGATCACCTATCTCGCCGCCGCCGATGTCGCCGTGGTGCCCTCGGTGGCCGAGTCCTTCAGTCGCGTGGTGGTCGAAGCCGCAGCGGCAGGCACGCCCGCGGTAGTCACCCGCACCACGGGGGTCAGCGATTACGTGGCGGCCCACGGCGCCGGGCGGGTGGTCGATCCCCGCTCCGGCGCGTCAATCGCCGAGGCCCTCGAGGAGTTGCTTACCGACCACGAGGCCTGGGCCGCCTGCAGCCGGTGCGCGGCGGCCATGGCCCCGGCCTTCAGCTCGGCGCGCATCGCGGTCGATCTGCTGCGCCTGTACCGGCCGTTTCTGGGTCCGCATTTCGCGCCCCAACCGTACCGCCCGGAAACATTGACAACCGTGGAGAACTGAGCTATGATCAGCGGCCCTCATCGGGGCCGCAGCAAGCGCGGCCCGTCCCCCGCACCCCGGTCCTGAGGGGCGTCCGCCCAGAAGGAGACCCCATCCATGAAACGATATCGAACCTCTACGATCGTGAGCCTGGTGGTCGGGCTGCTGGCCATTGGCGCCATTGCCGTGGCCCTCTGGCAGGCCCCCCGCGGCGTGGCGCAAGATCAACAGCCGATCCTGGAATACCCCGACTACCCCCCCACCCCCACCGTCGGGCCGAACCCGACCACGCCCGCCCTCCCGCAGAGCACGGCGCCCCTCACTGCCGACGCCTTCGACGACGCGGCCGGCCTGAGCGACTGGACGATCGTCGATCTTGAGTTCGTGTTGCCCGAGAGCCGTTCGATCTGGAACGTTCGCGATGGACGGCTGGCGCAGGAGGCCACCGCGGCCGCCGGCAATCCGTCGATCCAGGAGACGGTCGCGCTCACTGGCTCGGCTGAGTGGACCGACTACACCGTCAGAGTCAGTTTCTACGACTTCTATAACGGCACTGCCGGGCTGGTGGCCCGCTACAGCGGCGATGATCCGACCGTTGCCAGTTACTATCGCGTTCGCATGCTGAAGAACACCTTCGAGGACACGCCAAAGCGCGTCCTGGAAAAGGTTCAGGGCGGCGTCGCAACCACCCTGGCGGCGATTGACGAGCCTGGTTTCACCGAGCGCGCGTGGCACACGCTCACCCTGAGCGTGAACGGCGGCGCCCTTACCGTCACCCTTGATGGTCAGGTCGTGGCCCAGGCAGAGGATCCCGCGCCCCTGAGGGCCGGCCGCGCCGGCATTTACACCCGCGCGATCGGCGGGATCATCTTCGATGACTTTGCCGTTACTCAGCCGTAGCCCTGGTCAAGGATCAGGCCCGGACGAGAAATTGAGTATGTATCGTCCTCTCTCCAACCGATGACCGGCTCGGAGCGCTGAGGTGAACATAGGCTCTTGAAAAGGGGTGTGGGGAAACCGGGTTTCCCCAGCCCTCCGCCCGCAGGGGAATGGGGAAACCGGGTTTCCCCATTCCCCCACCGCGGGAGGGTCTGGGAGGGCTGCGCCCTCCCAGGCACAACTCATGTGCATCCCCTGGCGGCGTGGGGCACGCGGTTTCCCCACCCCCCCGCCCGCGGGACACAGGTCGGAATTACCGCTCAACGCTACGCGGGGGCGCCCGCCACGAA
Organism: Chloroflexaceae bacterium; assembly: GCA_034434655.1. Lineage (GTDB taxonomy): Bacteria > Chloroflexota > Chloroflexia > Chloroflexales > Chloroflexaceae > JACAEO01. The sequence continues at coordinate 8,909 of DAOTYR010000021.1, read as the reverse complement.
CGCTTCGCCCATCCCCGCCTGGAGGTAGAACAAGCCATGCTGCGAACGTCGCTTGTCGCGTTGTGTACCGTTGCAATGCTGGCCGCCATGCTCGCGGCCCCGCCGGCGCCCACTGCCAGGGCGCAAGATGGCAGCCTGGGATTGATCACCGAGTTCATCGTGCCGAACTCGAATGACGTGAAGTTCCCCCATGTGGTGGCAGGCAACAACCAGGTGCATGCCTCTGGGAACGCCTTTCGCCGCACCGCCTTCGCCTGGAGCAAGGCCGCAACCGCGACCAGTTTCCCCAACCCGTTCAATCTGGGGCCCGCCGAGGGTCAACCGGATTACTCCCCCACCTCGATCACTCTGGGGCCCGATGGTTCGGTCTGGGCGGCCTGGATCAACCAGGCGGCGCGGACGATCTTCGTGCGCCAGCGCTCCCCGCAGGGCGAGTGGGGGCCGACCCGCATCGTCAATCGGGGTTCGCCCTTCCCGGTCTCGGTTGAGGTGGCGGTGTCGAGCACCAATCAGATTTTCGTCGCCTGGCGCGATCCCGGCACCCCGGTGCGCTTCCGCACCTCCACCGACGGCGTCAATTGGAGCGGCCTGACCAACGTGACGAGTTTCGAGGCTTACGCCTCGCCCCTCGGACTGGCCGCAGGGCCGAATGGCCAGGTCGGATTGACCTTCACCGCGGGCGCCGGGGATACCTTGCACGTCTTTGCCGGGTTGTGGAATGCGAGCGCCTCGCGCTTTGAGATCAGGCAGGTGACCGCTGGCGGCGATGGGTGGGCCGACTCCAGCATTGGCTTCGACCGCCTGGGCCGGGTGTACGTGGCCTGGCGCGGCATTGCCGATAGAGGGCCGAACTCGGGCGTCTACTACGCCGAGCGCCAGGCCGATGGAAGCTGGCCGCGCAGCCGGCTCACCTCGGGACGAGTGATCGGCACGGTGAACATCAATGCCGACGAGCGGAACAACCTGCATCTTTCGTGGATCGGGCAGCCATCGGGCGCGATCCAGCCCTTCTACGCCTTCAAGCCTTCGACAGGGAACTTTCGTGGGCCACTGGCTTCGGCCGCCACGGGCACGCTCTTCAACCCGCGCGCCTACGGCAGCATCACCGGAACTTCGGCATACAACCACATGGTTAGCGAGGAGTTTACCGGAAGCGGGTTGCGCACCCGTTATTCGCTGTTCAGCGCCGCCGCCGCGGTCTTCGGCGGCCAGCCGGTGATCGAGGGCGACGCGCCGAGAACCGCGCGCAGCCTCGACCGGGCGGTCCTGGTCGCGTTCCCCAATCTCCAGGGCACGCCCAACCAGATCCGCTGGCGCTGGAACGCCCCGCCAACCGACGCCGTGAGCGACTCGAATGGCTGGCAAACCTTCAGCAATCCGCTGCGCGTCCCCGTGCCCGAAGCACTGTACAATGACACGTCGTGTTTGCCATCAACCTTGTTCACGCAACTACGCAATACGCAGACCGGCGAGGTCGAGACCGAGGCGCGCTCCGATAGCATTGAAATCGATGGCGTGGTGGAAGTCTGGGTGTACCTGGAGAACCCGATAGCTAAGTCCGCAAGCGGCAGCAATGGCCCGGTGAACACCGATAGCGAGGCGCCGGGCGGCGCGCCCGACTACACGCGCTATCCGTTCACCTATCTGAACATCGTTCCCGACACCGACTGCAGCGGTCTGACCACGGCCCGGATCGGAAATGCCGAGAACAATCTGACCACCACGTACCAGCTCGGTCCGAACGGCTTTTCTGGGTATGTGCCCATCCCCGGCTTTAGCGGCAATCAATCACGGTCCTGGCCCATGGTGGTCGAGGTGCGCGATGGCGTGGGTAACGTCCGGACCTTTACCCTGACCATCAATTACGATAACGTGAAGCCGCGGCTGAACCAGCAAGGCGCGAGCGTGGAGGAACAGGCCAGCGCAACGCCCCATCCTCAGTTCGACCTGCTTCAGACCTTGCGCTTCAACAACATGCCGGTGGATGACGATTACTTCCCCGATGAGATCTGGGGCGTCTGGGTGGCTAACTCCCCTGACCGGGTGGCCGATCCGTTGCGCGATCAGAACCTGCGCTGGTTCATCGTCCCGGCGAACGGCGTGCAAAACGGTACCTTTGATATCAGGAACTGGAGCCTCGCCAGCGGTCTCAGCCGGGCGCAACTGGTAGCGGGTGAGGATTACTACCTCTATGTCCGCTTCCTCGACGCGGCGGGCAATGCCACCGACGAATATGTCGAGATCCGCGTGCCCTCCAGCAACCTGACCCCCCCCCAACTGTGGATGCCGAAGGTGCACCGATAAGCAGTTGCGGCGCCGCTTCCTGCGAGGGAGGGTCCGGGAGGGCAAAACGCCCCCGGACCCTCCCTGTGTTACATAAATGGTAGCTACGCCTCCCCGCACCCCTCCACTGCGCACGTCCTGTTCCATACGCGAACAATGGGTGCACATGCGCGTCAAGACCTTCGTCCTATTCGCAAGACCCGTGTTCAGTAGTACAATACGATCACCTTGCGCGACCCACACGGCACTGGGGCCGCGTCCATAAAGAGGGGTGCCTATGAAAGGTTCTATCAGACCTGCCATCGCCGGCGGGGCGGTGATCATCCTGCTGGTTGCAGCGCTCGCGGCCCTGGCCCTCTGGCAGGCGCCGCGCGGGGTTGCCCAGGAACAGGAACCTATGCTCGAGTATCCGCCCTTCCCCCCCACGCCGACGATTGGTCCCAACCCTACGGCGCCGGCGATGCCCCAGACTGCCGCCGTCCTTGCCGCAGACACCTTCGATGATCCCACCACTGCCAGCGCCTGGACGTTCGTGCCCCTGGAGCCGATCCGGTTAGCCGAACAGCGACCCATCTGGGCGATTGCCGGTGGGCGGCTGGAGCAACGCTTCACCGCCTCTGCGGGAAATCCGTCCACCCTGGAGACGGCGGCGGTGACCGGCGACCCGGGGTGGAGCGATTACACGGTGCGGGTGAGTTTCTACGACCTGTACAATGGCACCGCGGGGCTGGTGGCCCGCTACAGCGGCGATGATCCGCTGACCGCGAGCTACTACCGCTACCGGATCTTGAAGAACAGCTACCCGGCCACGCCCAAACAGGTGCTTGAACGGGTGCGCCAGGGCGTCGCCACCACGCTGGTAGAGATCAGGGAACCGGGGTTCGATGAGCGGATGTGGCACGTGCTGGCAATGGATGTCACCAGTGACACGATTACCGTCACGCTGGACGGGACGATCGTGGTCGAGGCGTTCGATCCGGAGCCTCTCCTCGCCGGACGGGCGGGGGTGTACACCCGGGCCATGGGGGGTATTCTCTTTGACGACTTCAGCGTCACGAGCCGCTAGCCGGTAGAAGAGGACAACCCTGATGCGTCGCTTGATGATGATTCTCAGCGCCCTGACCCTCCTGGCCCTGCTCCTGCCCGCGGCGCCCGGCATGGCCCAGGTCAACAGCGGTCCACGCCTGATTGGCCAGACGACGGTTCCCAATGTTCGCGAGATCAAGTTCCCCGATGTAGCCGCTGCGCGCAACGAGGTGTTCCTATCGGCGAATGCCAATCGCGCCGATGCCTTTGTCTGGCAGAAGCAGGACCGCGCAATCGACTTTCCCAACCCCACGCGGCTCGGCGCAGCCCCCGGTCAGGCCGACTTCTCGACCACCACCGTGGCCATCGGCCCCGATGGTGCCACACACTACGTCTGGATCAACCAGGAGCAGCGCTCGATTTTCTACCGGCGCAAGCCGCTCAACGGCGACTGGGGGCCGCAGCGCACGGTGTATGCCGGCGGCGGCGGCGCCTTCCCCGTCAATGCCGTGGTTGAGGTCTCCAGTGACAATTTTGCCTACGTTGCCTGGCGCGAACCGGACACGCCCGCCTATGTCGTGCGCTCCAACAACGACGGTCAGAACTGGTCGCCGCGGGTGAGCATCGGCAATGACGCCGCGGTGAATTTCCCCGCGCTGGCCGCCGGGCCAAATGGAGCAATGGCCATCGCCGTGACCGCAGGCGAGAACGATCGCCTGGTCATCCGGGCGGGGACCTGGAACGGGAGCACGTTTTCGCTCACCCGCGTTTCGGGGCTTGACGAGGGCTACGCCGATCCGACAGTGACCTATGACCTCGATGGGCGGATCTATGTGGCGTACCGCGGCGTTGCCACCGGCGGTCCCAGCGCAGGGATCTGGATATCAAGCTCCAGCGACGGCAATACCTGGGCCGTCTCGCGGATCACCGGCCCGGCCGCGACGTTCGGCACAGCCAACATTTTCACCGATTCGAGCGGCAACCTGCACCTCCAGTGGAACGCCGTGGTGGATATCGGCCAGCGCGTGTATTACGCCGTGCGCCCGCGGGGCAGCACCGCCTTCACCAACCCCATCGCCGCTCCGAACGATGCGGGGGTCATCTTCAACTCGCGCATGTCGGCGAATGTAAGTGACGCCGCCTATGCCCACGTGGCCGGGGAGTTGTTCGGGGGCGGGGCCTCGGTGTTGCGCTATCTGCTCTTCGCCGCCGCGCCGGGGGCCAACGTGGGCGCGGCGCCGCGGATCCGTGACGACGCGCCGTTCGCCCCGGCAACGAACAGCATTTCGGTGAGTTTTCTCAATATTCGGGGCCAACCCACCCAGATCCGCTGGCGCTGGAACGCGGAACCGACCGATAACGCCAACGACTCGAACGGATGGCAGCCCTTCAGCAACCCCATAACCATCCCCTTACCCTCGAACCTCTTCGGGCAGGATTGCGTGCCGGTCAGGTTGTTCACCCAGGTGCGTGAGGCCGATGGTGACACCGGCGCGCCGGAAAGCGATGATATCCTGATCGACCCGGGGATCCAGGCGGCGGTGGCGATCAGCAATCCGCACATCGGCCGGCGCGCGCCACGCTTCACCCCCGCCGACGATGACCTGTCAAACCCGGCGCTGCCAGCCGATCTCGGCACCACCGGGGCAAGCGATGGCCATCCCGGCTATACCCGCGATCCCGGCTTCTACGTGGATGTTCGCGGGATCAATGATTGCAGCAACCTCAGGGATGTGGCGCCCGGTCGCAGCATCACCAGTTTTGCCCGCGCTATCCCCGTGCAGAATGACTTGTTCGCCAATGTGCTCGGTTTGCCGGGCCGCATCGCTCCCGGCGAGAATACTGTGCTCGTGCGCGTGAGCGATGGGGCGGGTAATCAGCGTGACTATCAGCAAACGCTGATCTACGATCCCCTGAAACCGCTGCTGATGAGTTCGACCCCCGACTCGCTGCGTGTCACCTCGAACCCGCAGGCTACCATCCTGACCACCCTGAGCTTCAGCAACTTCACCGTTACCGACAATGCCTACCCCGGCCGGGGCTTCTGGGGGGTCTGGCTGGCCAATAGCCGGCAGCCGGTAAACAATCCTGCCACCGATCCCAATCTGGTCTGGATACCAGTAGAGGCCCCTGGCGAGAGCACGACCTTTACCATCGCCAACTGGAGCCTGGCCTCCGGGCTGCCGCCCGATCAACGCACGCCCGGCGCCTATTATGTCTATGCCCGCTTCCTCGATGGCGCCGGCAATCCTACCGATGGTCATCTGGCGGCCACGATCAATCTGACCAACGTAACTTTTCCACGCACGCACCTGCCGGTTACGCGACGCTGAGAGCCTGTCCGGATACCCCTGCGGGAGGAGTGAGGCAACCTGCTTTTCCTACACCTCTGCCGCAGGGGAGGGTCGGGGAAGGCTGCGCCATCGCAAGAACGTTCCTGTCTTCATCTGGCGGGGTGCGGGGAACGTCGGGTTCCTCGCACCCTTGCCTGGTGGAAGGAAGGATGTAGCGCGTGAAGATGGGTACACCTGTTGACCACGGCGCTCCTGCCGCCCCTCTCGAGCGCGCGGCGCTGCGGGTTCGTTTCCGGGCCTGGATGGCCGCCAACGACACCGGCCCGTGGCTCATCGTCCTGGTGTTTGCGCTTTTGTTGCCCTTCAGCGTGCCGCGCGTGGCCCTGAGCGACGAGGTGCAGTACTACGCCTATCTGCGGTCGGTCTATTTTGATCGTGATCTCGATTTCCGTAACGAGTACGAACACTTCGCCGCGCGGGCCGAGAGGTTCGGCGATCAGGCCGTGACGAACGCGCTGCTGCGCGAGGACGCCATGAACCCCAATCCCAGGACCGGCCTGCTGCGCAATGTCGCGCCGGTCGGCGCGGCGATCCTCTGGGCGCCGGGGTTCGTGCTGGCCGACCTCGGCGTAGGGGTCGCCAACGCCTTCGGGATGAACCTGCCACGCGATGGCTACGGGCGACCGTACATCGTCGCGACGTGTATGATGTCGGCGCTGTACAGTCTGATCGGCATGCTGCTGACCTACCGGCTAGCACGCCGGTTCAGCGGCGACTTTGCGGCCACCGTGGCGACGCTCACCGTCTTTCTGGCCTCTTCGCTGGTGTTTTACAGCATCATCCTCATGCCCTGGTCGCACGCGCCGGGGTTCTTCCTCTTCGCCCTGTTCCTGACGGTCTGGATGCGCCACTGGCGGCGGCCCCTGGAGCGCGGCCTGCCTGTGTGGCTGGCCCTGGGGCTGATCGGCGGGCTGATGGTGATGACCCGCGAACAACTGGGGCTGTTGCTGATCATCCCGGCCCTGGAAGCCCTCTGGACCTACGGGGCGCTGGTTCGAGGTTCTGTGTTTCTCGGCGGGGCACAACCCCGCCAGACCTCCCCACCGCGGAGCCATGACGACCTGGCAACGGCGAGCGCGCGACGCTGGCGCGTGGCGCTGCGGCTGTTCGGACGCCACGCGGCGTTTCTCGCGACGCTGGCCCTGACATTGACGCCGCAAGTGCTGGCCTACCAGATCCTCAACGGGCGACCCGGCCCCTCGCCGACGGTGGCGGGCAAGTTCATCTGGAGCAGTCCGAACTTCTTCAATACGCTGATCGATCCGGGGCGGGGCGCCTTTGTGTGGGCGCCGGTGCTGGCCCTGGGGTTGCTGGGCCTGGCCTGGCTGGCGCGCCGGGACGCGCTGCTGGCCGGGTTGCTGCTGGCGGGGTTCCTGGCCCAGACCTACATCAACGGCGCCTTTGGCACCACCTGGCACCTGCGGGGCGCCTTTGGCTTCCGCCGCCTGATCGAGTGCACACCGATCTTTGTGCTCGGCCTGGCGGCGCTGCTGGCCTGGCTGCAACCCCGGGTGGGCCGCTGGCCCATTCTTGTCGGCGCCGCGGCCCTGGTGGCATGGAACATCGGCCTGATCGCCCAGTTCACGTTCATCCGGCCCGGCGTGATCCGCCGCGAACTGGTCTGGGACGATATGCTCTACTACCAGTTCGTCGAGGTTCCCCGGCAGGTGTTCGCTAAACTGTGGACGCTGCTCTTTGATCGCTGCCGCCTGATGACCAACCAGACGTGTTGAGGCGGCGATCCGCCCCTGCCGGATGGCCAGGCCCTCCCATCCCCTCCCACCGGGTGGGGGAATGGGGAAACCCGGTTTCCCCACACCCCTCGCCGAGGGCGTATGTTCACCTCAGCCATCCATGCGGCTGCGCTGCACAACCCCGCAATGAACATAAGGTTGTTCTTGGGAGGGCTGCGCCCTCCCAAACCCTCCCAGGGGCCGGGGCCTGGGTGCGCGGGCCTCCGGCCCGCGTCCGCTGAGGTATGGAGAAACCCGGTTTCCCCACACCCCTCGCCGAGGGCGTATGTTCACCTCAGCCGTCCATGCGGCTGCGCCGCACAACGCCGCGATGAACAGACGGTTGTTCCTGGGAGGGCGCAGCCCTCCCAGACCCTCCCGCGGGCGGGGGTATGGGGGAACCTGGTTTCCCCATTCCCCTGCTTGAGGGTGAAGCCCGCCCGCGGGAGGGTTGTGGGGGAACCAGGTTTTCCCACAACCCTCCCGCGGGCGGGGGCGTGGGGAAACCCGGTTTCCCCACCTCCTCGCCGAGAGCCTATTTTCACGTTAGCCCTCCGTGCGGCTGCGCCGCACAACGCCGCGATGAACAGACGGTTGTTCCTGGGAGGGCGCAGCCCTCCCAGACCCTCCCGCGGGCGGGGGTATGGGGGAACCTGGTTCCCCCATGTTCACGTTAGAGGGCCTTCTGCCCCTCGCGAGTGCTGGCCAGGGTGCCCAGGTGACAGGCCTCGCTGAGACTGACCAGGTAGGGTAGATCGGCCCCGTACTCGATGACCGAGATGCTGGCATTGGTCACCCAGATACGGTTGATTCTATCCATGTTCATTCCCAGCGCATCGGCGACCAGGATCTTGACGATCACATCGTGGGTGCTGATCAGCACGCTGTGATCGGGGTGCCGCCGGCAGAGTTCCTCGCGAAAGTCGAGGGTGCGCTTGAGGACATTGGAGAAACTCTCGCCGCCGGGCATTTGCGAGCGGGTAGGATGCTCGCGCCACTCGCGCAACCCCGGGCCATAGAGCGCCTCGACCTCATGAGCGTACTTGCCCTGCCATTCGCCGTGGTTAATCTCCAGCAGGGCATCGCTGTAGGCCAGGGGCGCCTGGGGATGGTAGGCGGCGATGGCCTCCGCCGTGCGCGCGGCGCGCTGGAGGGGGCTGCTGTAGATGTAGTCGATCGGCTCGGCCTTGAGGCGCGTGGCCAGCGCCTCGGCCTGCCGCAACCCCAGTTCGGAGAGCGGGGCGTCGAGTTGACCCTGGTAACGGTGAATGCGGTTCCATTCGCTCTCACCGTGGCGAACGATGATCAGTCGCATGGCAGTGCCTCTCTGTTGAGCGTGCGGGGGCCAGTGGGGCGAGCGGCGCGCCCCGCGGCTCCGAGCCGTTCCAACGGGGCATTATAGCCGATCCCTGCGAGCGCGACGGCTGAGGTGACCATCGTTCGCCGCGTTCAGCCCCCCTCCCAGCCTCCCCCCGCTGGGGGGAGGCGCCGGGTGCCCGCCCCCGGTGGGGGA
>DAOTYR010000020.1:0-9220 GCA_034434655.1 Chloroflexaceae bacterium | reverse complement strand
GCGCCGCCAACCTGGAGGGTTGCTGCTATGATGTACGATCACCTCGACCGCCTGCGCCGCGCGCGCGGGCGCTGGCTCGATATGGCGGGCCTCGCGCCCATCGAAACCCCGTCGCGAGTGGTGTTTTCGGCGCCCCCGGTGACGCTTAAAGCCTATGCGGAAGCCAGCGCCTCCGGGCCGGTACTGCTCATCGTGCCTGCGCCGATCAAGCGCGCCTACCTGTGGGATCTCGCGCCCCAGGTAAGCGTCGTGCGGCACTGTCTCCGGCGCGGCATTCGTCCCTACCTGATCCAGTGGGAACGGCCAGGCGCCGATGATCAACATCTGGGGCTGGAAGCGTATGCCGATACGTATCTGCTGGCCTGCCAGGAAGCCATCGCCGCCGAGACCGGCGCGCAGGCAACCTTCGTGGCAGGTCACTCCCTCGGCGGGGTGCTGGCGGCGATCTTCGCCGCACTCTATCCTGAACGGCTGCGGGGCCTGGTCCTTCTGAGCGCGCCGCTCAACTTCGGCCCGCGCGCGGGCGCCTTTGGCCCCGTAGTGGCTCGCGCGCCGCGCGCCGAGACGCTCACCGCCTTCATGCCCGCGAACGTGCCGGGGTCCTTTCTGAACACTGTGAGCATCCTGAGCGCGCCCGGCACCTTCGAGGGCGAACGCATGAGCGACTGGTGGCGCAGCCTGGCTGACCCCCAGGCGTTGGGCCTCCACATGCGCATCATGCGCTGGACTCTCGACGAGCAAGCGTTACCCCGCCGGCTCTTCGAGGAGATTGTGGAGTTCCTGTATCGCGATAACCGGTTCATCGGCGGGACACTCAACGTCGGCGGGCGCCTGGCCGCGCCGGCCGCCATTACAGCGCCGCTCATCAGCGTCATCGAACGGCACTCCGCGATCATCCCGCCCGAAGCGGTCCTGCCGTTTCATGCGGCGGTGGGGAGCGCCGATACCCGTGTGCTGTGGTACGAGGGCGATGTAGGGGTGGTGCTGCAACACCTGGGCATGCTGGTGGGGCGCCGCGCCCACCAGGAGGTGTGGCCCGCCATCCTGGATTGGATGCACGCTTGATGATGGCAGAGGGCTGGGGGACTCCGGGTTCCCCATGTCCTCCAAAACCTTCCGCGGAGCAGTTACAACATAAGAATCACCAGCACCAGCACCATAGCCAGCACCGCCACCACCCCGACGGTCAACGGCAAGGCCCCCGGAACGCGACGCCGGCGTGACCCGCCGCGCCCCAGATAGGGGCCGAGGTCAACATCAAGCATGGCGCTGTAGGCCTTCAAGGCGTGGCGCAGTTCGTCGTGGGGCACGTAGCTGAATTGCTCGCGTTCGATGGCCTGCAAAAACTCCCAACGCACGCCGCAGATCTCGCCGGCATCGTGCAAGCTCAGGCGCCGCTGCCGCCGCGCCTCGGCCAGCAGGGGGCCGAGCCGTGGACGGTTCTCCGCGGGCACGGTCTCGCGCACCTGAGTCCGGCCGGGCCGCGGCGCGGCCATGCCCGGCGCGGGCGCCGCCGCCACAGGCTGTGGCGCCGGCTCAACACGCGCAGCGGGAGCCGGGGTTGGCCGGCGCCGGTCGTTGGCGCTCCGGCTGCGCCGCAGCACCGCTTCGATCCGCGCGATCAGCGCATCTGCGCTGAAGGGCTTCCCCACATAGTCGTCGGCGCCGCTCGTCAGGCCGGCGACGACGTCGTCGTCACCGTGTTTGGCCGTCAACATGATGATCGGCACCGTCGAACTGGCGCGGATCTGGCGGCACAGATCCCAGCCGCTGATCCCCGGCATCATTACATCGAGCAGGATCAGATCCGGAGCCTCGTCGGCAAGCACCAGCAGCGCGTCGTGGCCCCGTTGGCACGCCGTGACCTGGTAGCCCGCCCCTCCGAGCTGGTATTCGATTAACCGGCAGATCACCGGTTCGTCATCAATCACCAGAATGCGAGTTGCCACGCTGCGCTCCCTGGACGAAGGTACCCGTTCGGGAGGGGCGCGAAGGGCCGCGCCCCCCGCGCTCCTCCACCTCGCTACCCAGAACCGATCAACGCCTCGCCCGCCCAGTGCCGCTGCTCCTCCGGCTGGTCCGGCGCTTCGGCCAGAACGCTCAGGCGCTCCAGGGCCGCGGGCGCGGCGGCCGTGTTCCCCCGGGCCAGCGCCGCCAGGGCTTCGATACAGCGCCGGCGCAACAGTGGCGGGGGTGGTGGCTGATCGGGTGCGGGGGCGAGCGCGGCGGCGAGCGCCACCGGGGCGGTCGGCGCGCCGCGCGTCAGGGCTACGGCGGCAGCCAGGCGGAGCTGCGGCTCTTCGTCGGGACAGGTCAGGGTCGCTTCCAGCGCGGGCGCGGCGGGATCACGGGCGGCCAGGCGCTCCAGGGCCTGGAGTCGCAGGGCAAGCGGGGCCGTGGGGTCGCTCAGGGGCTCGCCGAGCCGCGGATCGTCGGGGCAGGTCGTGGCGAGAACGGCATAGGCGCGCATCCGCAGCGGGGCGGACGCGTTGCTCAGGTACTCGCGGAGCAGGGGTAGATGCGCCGGGCCACACAGGCGCAGCAGCGCGGCAACCGCGGCAAGCCGCACCGCCGGGGTCGCCAGGTGGCTCTGGCTCACCGCCACCAGCACCGGCTCGATACTGTCGTCGCCCGCCTCGGCCAGGGCCTCGAGACTGGCGATCGCGGCGGCCCCGGCTTCGCCCCGCGCCAGCCGCAGCAGGATCGGCAGCGCGTCCCGCTCACCGGCGCGGGCCAGCGCCCGCGCCAGCGCCGCTTCCACCTCCTCCGGCTGCCGCGCGACCCGCAGCGCGCGATAGAGGGCCCCCCGTTCGTCGGTTGAGAGGGTGGACGGCAACGTGGCCGCGGCCAGCGCGCGGATATCGCCGGGCACGCTGGTGTCGGCGGCCAGGGCGACCAGGGTGGCGCTCACCTCGGCGGCGGGAAAGCGTCCCAGGGCCACGATGGCAGCGCGCCGCAGGTGCGGGTCGCTCGCGGCGTCGCGCGCCAGGCGGCGGATGGCCGGCAGGGCCGCTTCGTGGCCCTGCGCGGCCAGGAGCGTAATCATCGCCGCCCGCAGGAAGGGGTCGCCGTCGCACAGGCGGCGCGTGAGCGCCTCGCGCGCGGGCGCCAGCCGGCCCAGACGCTCCAACGCCAGCCATTTGACCGGCGGCGTCACCCCGTCGTCATCGAGCAGCGCCTCCAGTTCCTCCCCCGGATCACTACAGGCGGCCAGGCTGTCGAGGGCCGCGCGCACCACGATGGGACGGGTATCGGTCGTGACCGTCTGGCGCAGGGCGGCGCGTACCGCGGTCTGGAGATCGGGGCGCGCGCGGACCAGGTCACCGAGGGCCAGCGCCGCCGCTTCGGCGATCCGTTCGGCCTGCCGGGCGCAGCACTCGGCCAGGCTGGAGGGCTGATCAGCGAGGGTCTCCCCCTCGGCCAGGGCGTCCATCAGCGCCACGCGAGTCCCGGCGGGCAACTCCAGGGCGGGCCAGGCCCGCGCGGGGCGGCGGGCCAGATCGGGAACGCGCCGCTCCCAGGCCGCGCGCAGCACATCGGCCAGCGCCGGCGCCAGCAGCGAACGCAACGGCGGCAGGGCGGCATTGGCGCCGCTCCGCCCCAACCCGCGCGCAATGGTGACCATCAGGGCCGCGTCCACACCCGCCCGTCGCAGACCGGTGATCAACGCGGCGGCCACCTGATCGGCCCGCCCGGCGCGCCGCCCCAGGGCGCCAAGCGCCGCCGCCGCGCTGCGGCGCAGCAACGGCGGCGCGTCGCTTTCAAGGAGGTTGCGCAGCAGCGGCAACGCCCCGCCGTCCTCCAGGCGCCCCAGGTGCGCCGCGGCCGCGGCGCGCAACGCCGGGGGCAACCGGCCTGCCTCCAGCGCCTGGCGAAGCACAGGGGTTCCGGCCCGCCCCCTGGACGCGAGCAACCCCAGGGCCCGCATCCGTGTCGCCAGACCGAGTTGCGCGTCGAGGAGCGCCCGAATGAGCATCCCCGTCGCGCCGGGATGCTCGATCACTGCCAGGGTATCCAGCGCCTCGCTACGGGTCACCACCGTGGCCTCGGGGTGCTTGAACGCCCGCGCCAGCATAGGCACCGCGATTGCCGGATCCTCCTCGCGGAGCGCCGCCAGCCCCGCCCGGCGCAAGACGCCGACGGGCGAAGCCAGGGCCTGCTCCAGCACGGCGCGGTCGCCGATCAGAGCCAGGGCGCGCAGATCGTCCGGCACATCCCCATCGGCGAGGATGGCCCGCGCCACGGCCAGCCGGCGCTCACCTGCGGCAGGATCGCCGAGCAGGTCCACCGCGCCCGCCCGCAGCGGCGGCGTCGCCAGCAGCGCTGTTCCCCCTTCTACGGCGGTGGCCGCCAGAAAGGCCCGCGCCCGGAGCGCCAGCGGGTCCGGCGCCGCGGGAACCGCGGTCACCAACTCCTGATCGAGCCCCTGGCGCGCCAGCAGGTCGGCGGCGGCCCAGCGCAGGGCGTCAGGCGCCCCGGGAAGATCCACCAGCGGCAGCCAGCGTCCCGCCATAGGCGGCAGCGCGGCATCGGCGGCGCGCAGGGCCGCGCTGGTTCGCTCAACTTCCTGGCACGCGGCAAAGAGACGCGGCAAGACGGGGGCCAGCGCCACCAGCGCCGCCTGCTCCTCGGCGTTCGCCTCCGGGCGCGCCAGATGCTCGACTAGCCGCAGGCCCCATGCGGGCGCCCGATCGGGCATTTCGAGGAGACAGGCCACACTGGCGGCCAGACTCGCCCCCGCGGGGGCGGCGTCGGCCCACAGAACCGCCAGCACCGGCGCCGGCGTGCCCAGCAACCCCGCGGCCAGCGGCGCCACGGCGATCCGCGCGATCGGCGGAAGGCTCGCCAGCCCGCCAATCTCGGCGCTGCCGGCAAAAGCCCGCGCCATCTGGTAATGCCGGAGCAGCGACCGGCCCAGCGCCGGCGGCGGAGAGGGTTCGTCGCCCTCTCGACCCTCCAGACCGGCACGAAACAGCTCATAGGCCCGCGCATACAACTCCGCTCGCGAGGCCGGCGGCCCGTGGTCGGGCAAGGTCAGGGCCAGCAGGACCAGATCGGCCAGACCGATGGGCGCGCCGCCGCTCCCGGCGCGCAGGGCGGCCAGCAGGGGACCTGGCTGCTCCGCCGGCAGCAGGTGACGGAGCCAGGCAGCCAGGGTCACCGCATCGCCGGGCACATCCAGGGCCTGGTAATCCGGCCAATGCTCGCCCGCCGGCAAGGCGACAACCACCCGCAGGGCGCGCCACTCCCGCACCGTCGTGGTCAGACAGGCGCGCCACGCCAGCCGACGATCGGCAGGCAGCGTCTCCCAGTCGTCGAGCAACACGATCCCCGGGCGGGCGCCCGACGCCGCGGGCAGCCCGGCCCGTTGGAGCGCGCCGGCAAGGATCGCCCGCGGCGGCAGCTCAGGCGCATCCTCGGCGGCCAACGACACATAGAGCGCCGCGCCGCCTGCGCCCTGCGCGCACCAGCGCGCGGCAACCTGCAAGAGAGCCAGCGTGCGCCCCGAGGCCGGCGGGCCGCAGATAGCCAGGTGTGACGGGGCGGCAAGGATCGCCGCCGGATCAGGCAGCGGCTCCAGCCCCAGGGGCAGGTCGAGCAGCCCCGGCAGCGCCTGCAGGCCCGGCTCCCGCGCCAGAAACGCCTCCAGCGCCGCGCGTCGTTCTCGCGCGGCGCGGTTGCCGGGAAGAAAGGTGAACGTTTTACCGGATAGCACGGGATTCTCTGTAGACGCGACGAGGGCGGGACGCCCTCGCCAGGCTCATGGATGACTCCGAGTGTCAATGGTCATTGATAAGGACTTCCGCGGTGGAGGGGCGCGGGAAGGCTGCGCCTCTCCGCATACCCCCTTCCCGCCTGCGGCGGCCGGGCAGCCTGGCGAAACGAATGGCATGGTTCACGGAGGGCCTGCGGCCCTCCATCCCTCCCCGCCGGAAGGCGACCCTGTAAGTCATGTTATTGAGCCATTACTCCGCTCAACATCGTCCCCTGGAGCAGGGTGTGGGGAAACCCGGTTTCCCCACACCCTGCTCCAGCAGCTTATGTTCACGTGAGACGGTCATGCGCCTGGCGCACCACGCCCGCTGCGTACGGCCCGGGAGCGCGGGCGGGACGCCCGCGCCACGTCTCCGCGGGCACGGTGACGGCCCCTTCCCTGCCCCTCCCCCGCTGAGCGAGGGAACCCGGCTCCTCCCCCCAGCGGGGGGAGGCTGGGAGGGGGGCTGAACCCTGCGCGCGATGGTCACCTCAGCCGTCCATGCGGCTCCGCCGCACAACGCCGCAATGAACATGAGTTTGTCCTTAGGAGGGCTGCGCCCTCCCAGACCCTCCCGCGGGTGGGGGCATGGGGAAACGCGGTTTCCCCATGCCCCTGCGGGGCGGCGTGGGGAAACCCGGTTTCCCCACACCCCTCTTCGAGAGCCTATGTTCACCTCAGCTTGACAACCGATCCACGGCATGCATGCTACCCGCGCAGCGCCCCTCCGTACAAGTTTCGCAGATTACAGTGTCGTGACACAGGTTAAGAAAGCGTTAAGCAGCGGCGCAACCGGGTTGCGCGTAGGGAAACCCGAGGCGCGCCCCGCGGGTCAGGGACCCTGGACGTGCCCTTTAGACCCCAATACTTTTCAATAAGGTGACTGCCCCCTCCCCAGCCCTCCCCCGCTGGGGGAGAGAGTCCGGCTCCTCCCCCCGGCGGGGGGAGGTTGGGAGGGGGGCTGAAGCGCCGCGTTCGCTTATTGGTATTGCCTTTAGACATCGCCCAGGCCCTGCAATACTCTAATTTTCCTCTTACACTCCGCTAATCCTGGTCTTATACTGTCAGCGTATGTCTACCTTGTTGCGCTTCCTCGGCGGGGAGGTGGAGATGGGCTGCGCGCCTCCAAAAAGAACAAGGCTAGTAACTGTTCACACCTGGGGTAACCTACGCGCCTGCGAGCGAGGGCGTTTCGCCCCCGTCGCCTCTCCGCGGGCACCATGCCCGCGCTCCCAGGAGCAATGTGAACCCGTACCAAGGCTCCTGTCCGGGGGCCTGCGGCCTCCAGTTCCGCGCTTGCGGCCCGCTCCCTCGTCCGCTCACCGGTGACGTTCTGCAGATGCATCCAAGGAGCCTGGCCATGCGACGTTTCGTGCTGATCGCCCTGGTGCTGCTCGCCCTCCTGACGCCCCTGCCGCTGACGCCGGCGGCCCTGGCCCAGGGAGGACTGACGCTCTTCACCCGCTTTCCGGCGCAACAGGTCGCCAGAGGCGAGGACATCAACTTCCCCCTGATCTTGCGCGCTCCCACCCCACAGGTCGCCCGCCTCAGCGTGCCCAACTTGCCCGAGGGCTGGACGGCCACCCTCCGCGGTGATGGCCGGGTCGTCGAGGCGGCCTATGTTCTGCCCGATGAGGATACGCGCGTGGAGCTGCGCGTGCAGCCGGCCGAGAATGCCGCCCCGGGCGAGTACCGTCTCAGCGTCGTCGCCGAGGGCAACGGCGAGAGCGCGACCCTGCAACTCCAGATCACCGTCAAGGAGCAACTCCCGCCCAGCCTGGTCTTCGACGTGGATCTCCCCAACGTCCGTGGCGCCCCCGACAGCACCTTCCGCTTCAACACGACCCTGCGCAACGAAGGCGACACCGACCTGACCACCAACCTGCTGGCCGAGGTCCCGCCGGGCTGGTTCGTGCGCTTCCGCGCCGTTGGCCAGGAGGTGACCAGTCTGCCGGTGCGCGCCAATGGCTCGGAGAGCATCAGTGTCGAGGTGGAAGCGCCTGAAGGAGTCGAACTGGGTTCGTTCCCGATTTACGTCAAAGCCGAGAGCGGCGACGTGCGCGCCGAAGTCACCTTGACCGCCGAGGTGGTTGGCCAGCCCCAGGTGAACCTGACCACGCCCGACGGGCGGCTCTCCGGCCAGGCCACCATCGGCCAGACCGCGACCTACACGCTGCTGGTGCGAAACACCGGCAGCGCCCCGGCCCGCAATATCACCATGAGCGGCACGCCCCCTTCGGGGTGGACGGTGGAGTTCCAGCCGGCGAACATCGCCGAACTGGGTGGCGGCGCGCAGCAAGAAGTGACCGTCAACCTGCGCCCGGCCGATCAGGCCGTCGCTGGCGACTACGTGGTCAGCTTCAGCGCCCGCCCGGAAGAGGGGCGCAGTTCGTCGGTTGATTTCCGCATCACCGTGCTGACCTCAACCCTCTGGGGCATCGTGGGCATCGTGCTGATCGCCATCGCCGTGGGCGTGGTCGGCCTGGCCGTCTCGCGGTTCGGGCGCCGCTAACAACCAGGCGGCTCCGCCGCCCACGAATCACAATAAAAACAGGTTGTTTCCGGGAGAGTGGAGCCCGCCCACACCCTCCCGCGGGGTGAGGGGACGGGGAAACCCGGTTTCCCCATCCCCCTGCGCAAGGGCGTAGCCCGCCCACACCCTCCCGTGGGGTGAGGGGACGGGGAAACCCGGTTTCCCCATTCCCCTGCTTGAGGGCGTAGCCCGCCCACACCCTCCCGCGGGCGGGGGTATGGGGGAACCTGGTTCCCCCATGGTCACATCAGGCCCCATGCGCGGGGCACACAACGCCCGATGCAAACGGCCCGGGAGCGCGGGCGTCCCGCCCGCGTCACGTCTCCGCGGGCAAGGTGACGACCCCCGCCCCAGCCCTCCCCCGCTGGGGGAGGGAGTTCGGCTCCTCCCCCCAGCGGGGGGAGGCTGGGAGGGGGGCAGAACCCTGCGAACGGTGTTCACATCAGCCGTCCATGCGGCTGCGCCGCACACCGACAGGATGAAAAAGGTTCTTCTTGGGAGGGCTGCGCCCTCCCAAACCCTCCCGGGGGCCGGGGCCTGGGTGCGCGGGCCTCCGGCCCGCGTCCGCGGGGGCGTGGGGCAACCCGGTTTCCCCACACCCCTCGCCGAGAGCTTATGTTCACGTTAGGAGACAAGCAACATGGACATGAAAACGTATGTAACAGACGAAATACATATTCTTGAGATCACCGGTCGCTTTGACGCCAATACCGTCCAGCCAATTGCGCACTGGTTGGAGCAGACCACCTCCACCCCCGGCGCGCGGGTGCTGATCAATCTGACCGACACTACCTATGTTGATTCGACGGCGCTGGCGACGCTGGTGCAGGCGCTCAAACGCTGCCAGCAAATGCAGGGGGATCTCTACCTCTGCGGCATGCGCCGTCCCGTCCATATGATCTTCGAACTCACCCGCCTTGATAAATCCTTTA
>DAOTYR010000019.1:0-7709 GCA_034434655.1 Chloroflexaceae bacterium | reverse complement strand
GGCGGCAGCGCGCGCCAGGCATCCACGTATCTACGCACTTCGTTGATGATCGAGGTCGGGTCGTACTGCTGCGTTGCCGTCGAAAGCCCCAGCCCTTCGTCGAAGATCATTTCTGTCTGCTGCGCAGCCCGGCGCTTCTTCGGCCTGGGGATGGGCGTGATAAATTCAGCCCGACGCCGGCCCCGGACGATTTCCCCGGTCGGTTGACCGTTGTCGAGCTTCCAGTGGCGCGCAGGGTATTCGTAGGGCGAGTTCAGGATCGGTTGGTCAAAAAATTGGCTCATAGGGCTTATGTGCTAACGGTCATGGACGCATTACTCTGCTATCCGTCCTGCGCCCGGCGGCTCATGGTCTTTGAGAAATTGATCCGCTCCAGGCCGCGCAGGCGGCCTTCGCATCCCCTCGCCGAGGGCTGATGGTCGTTGCATACATCATCCGCTCCAGGCCGCGCAGGCGGCCTTCGCATCCTATAGCCGAGGGCTTTAGCCCGACGGCTAGCGCGGATAGCGGATTCATTTCTCAAAGACCATCAGCCCCACGGCCAGTTTGGCATACCGGATGAATTGCTCAATAACCATAAGCCACGGACTGCCAGATGCGAAGCCGGCCTGCCCACGCTAGAGTAATTTCTTAATAACCATCAGTATACCAGACGCATGGATCGCGCTTCTTAAGCAGGACGCGCACTGGCAGTCCGCGCGGCGCCCCCAGACGCAGGGCAGGCAGCCGGGCGCGGGGTAGTGCCGCCGGATGCGAGGTAGGCAGCCGGGCGCGGGGTAGTGCCGCCGGACGCGGGGCGGGCAGATGGAAGAACCTATGTTCATCCCGTTCGTGTGCGGCGCAGCCGCATGGACGGCTGACGTGACCATGGTCCCTCGGAGAGAGGCATGGGGAAACCCGGTTTCCCCACCCCCACCCGGTGGAGGGGTTGCGGAGGGCCTGGCCCTCGAGCAGGGAGGTGGGGAAACCGGGTTTCCCCACCTCCCCACCCCGTGAAAACGGTATCACGCCGCTGTTGTCTGTTCATCATCCAGCCGTGGCGGATTTATGATCGCTATCCAGGCCCCCCCGTGCTATGCTCAAGATGGCCGCAGTATCGCTCAGGTTCCGGCGATCGCGACCCCATCGGAACCAGTCTGGCCCGTCGGTGCGCGCCACCGGCGCGCATCCAGATCCATCCTCAGGAGGTGTGCGATGAAACGGACCGTTCTTGCCAGTCTGTTCGCGGTGTTCGCCGCAGCCCTGCTGGCCCTGCAGCCCGTGCTGGCCGCGCCCGCTATCGGCAACGAGAGCTTCCTGCGCGTCTGGACCCGCCAGGATTATCCCGTTTCCCAGGGCCTGACCGACCGCTCCTGGACGTGGGGCCCCGCGCCCATCAGCGGAATCATGCGCGAAACCTACATCGAAGGCATTGACGGTTTGCGCACCGTGCAGTACTTCGATAAGAGCCGCATGGAGATCAATGATCCGACCGCCAATCCCAACAGTCTCTGGTACGTCACCAATGGCCTGCTGCCGATCGAGATGATGACCGGACGCATGCAACTCGGGAACAACCGCTTCGAGCAGCGCGGTCCCGCTCGCATCAGCGCCATTGGCGACCCGGGCCAGTACCCGACCTACGCCGATCTGCTGCCGGTCTACCAGAGCCCCGGCGCCGTCAACCCCAATGATCTGGGCCGGCCCGCGACCGGCTTCCTCAACCCCGATGGTTCGATCACCGGCTTCAACGATTTCGTCAACGACCCCAACACCATCCTGGTGCTGGGCGACAATAACCACGGTGTGGCCAGGGTCTTCATTGACTTTATGAATCAGCGCGGGCTGGTCACCGAGGGGGGGCGCAACGTGATCGGCCGGGTCTACGATCCGCTCTTCGTCTTCGGACTGCCCGTCACCGGGGCCTACTGGGTCAAGTCCAAGGTCGGCGGCAAGGAGGTGCCCATCCTCTTCCAGGTCTTCGAGCGCCGCGTGCTGACCTATAACCCCGCCAACCCGCCCGCTTTCCGCGTCGAGATGGGCAACGTGGGGCAGCACTACTACCAGTGGCGCTACGGCCGGTAACCATGCGCGGGGTCGAACGTGACTATGGGGGAACCTGGTTCCCCCATCCCCCCACCCGGTGGGAGGGGTTGGGAGGGCATAGCCCTTAAGCAGGGGTGTGGGGAAACCGGGTTTCCCCACACCCTCACCCGGTGGGAGAGGTTGGGAGGGCGCAGCCCTCAGCAGGGGTGTGGGGAAACCGGGTTTCCCTGCGCCTCCACCCCGCAGGGGTCTGGGGAAACCCGGTTTCCCCAGACCCTCACCCGGTGGGAGGGGTTGGGAGGGCGTAGCCCTCAGCAGGGGTGTGGGGAAACCGGGTTTCCCCATCCGCTACCCGAGGGTTTCTACCCCTCCAGCAACAACGCCTCCGGATCCTCGATCAACTCCTTGACCCGCACCAGGAAGCGCACGGCGGTGCTGCCGTCAATCAGGCGATGGTCGTAACTCAGGGCCAGGTACATCATCGGGCGAATGACGATCTGCCCGTTGACCACGACGGGCCGTTCTTCGACCTTGTGCATGCCGAGGATGCCGACCTGGGGCGCATTCAGGATGGGCGTGGAGAGCAGCGAGCCGTAGACGCCGCCGTTGGTGATGGTAAAGGTGCCACCCTGAAGATCGGCGACGCTCAGGGTGCCCTCGCGCGCGCGGCGGGCCAGGTCGGCGATCTCCTGCTCGAGTTGCGCGAAGCTCTTGCGGTCGGCGTCGCGCACGACCGGCACCACCAGCCCCTCCTCGACACCCACGGCCACGCCGATGTCGTAGTAGTACTTCACCACCACTTCGTCGCCTTGCAGCTCGGCGTTGACCATCGGGAAGGCTTTCAGCGCCCCGACGACGGCGCGGGTGAAGAAGGACATAAAGCCCAGGTTCACCCCGTAGCGCTCCTTGAAGGCCTCCTTGCGCCGCTTGCGGAGTTCCATGACCGCGCTCATGTCCACTTCGTTGAAGGTCGTAAGCATGGCCGCAGTCTGCTGGGCCTCGACGAGGCGCCGGGCGATGGTCAGCCGGCGCCGGCTGAGGCGCTGGCGCTCCTCGTGGCGTCCGGAGGCGGGCGTCGGCGCCACGGGGCGGGCCGCCGGCGCCGGCGCGGGAGCTGGCGCCACCGCGGCGGGAACTGGCGCCGCCGGCGCGGCTGGGGCCACCGCCGGGGCCTGAACGCTGCGTAGCACATCCTCCTTGGTGATCCGTCCGCCCGGGCCGGTACCCGCCACCCCTCGCAGATCCACCGCGTACTCCGCGGCCACGCGCTGCGCGGTCGGCGTGGCCAGCACCGCCGCGCCATTGCCGCTGGACGTCTCCGCCTCGCGCAGATCCGGCTCAACCGCGGCCATCACCGGGGGCCTGGCGGCGACAGCCTCTGCGGGTGGCGCCGCGCCCGCCTCGATGGCGCCCAGAACGTCGCCGATCCCCACCGTCGCGCCCTCTTCCTTCAGAATCGCCGTCACCACCCCGGCGTGATCCGCCGCCACCTCCAGGTTCACCTTGTCGGTCTCAAGCTCAACCACCGGTTCACCCGCGGCGACCGTCTCGCCGACCCGTTTCAACCAGCGGGCCACCGTCGCCTCGACGATCGACTCGCCCAGCGAAGGGACCTTGATTTCGTAGGCCATGGCCTGTTTCTCTCCACCTGGTTATGCTGGATGCGGTGTTGCGGCTCCGCCGCACACCAACGCGATAAACAGAGGCTGTTCCTGGGAGGGCTGCGCCCTCCCAAACCCTCCCGCGGACCGGGGTCCGGGTGCGCGGGCCTCCGGCCCGCATCCGCGCGAGGGCACAGCCCACCCCACCCGCCCGGCGGGCGGGTGTGCGGGGCAACCAGGTTTCCCCGCATGCCTGCTCCACACCGACACGATAAAAAAGGCTACGCTTGCGGCTACCCCGCGATCCCGCTGGTGGCCGTCGCCGCTACCGGCGCGCCGCGCGCCGCTTCGCGCAGAATGCGCTGCTGCTCGACCACATGCGCGCTGTGAATGCCCTCGGCCGTCGAGGCCGACTCCGGGCGGCCAACGTAGCTCAGGGGGAGCGACGCGGGCAACAGCGCCCGCAGTTTCGGCGCGATGTAGCTCCATGCGCCCATGTTCTGCGGCTCCTCCTGCAGCCAGACCACCTCCTGTACCTGCGGGTAGCGCCCCAGCGCCGCCTTGAGGTGCTCCTCGGGAAACGGATAGAGCATCTCGATCCGGAGCACATCCACGCTGCCGCGAACCTGTTCGAACTCGGCGGAGGAGAGCAAATCAATCGCCACTTTGCCGCTGCACAGGATGAGGCGCGTCACCTCGGCGGGATTGGGGGCCTCGGCGCCCAGGTCCAGCACCGGTTGGAATTGGGTCTGGGTCAGATCGCTCAATGACGATGCGGCGCGCGGGTGGCGCAGCAGGCTCTTGGGCGTCATCACCACCAGGGGCCGGGGATGCACCGGCAGGGCTGCGGCCTGGTAGCGCAGGAGGTGGAAGTACTGCGCCGCGGTCGTCGGGTTCGCCACGCGGATGTTGTCGGTCGCGCAGAGTTGCAGAAACCGCTCCAGGCGCGCCGAGGAATGCTCCGGGCCCTGCCCCTCGTAGCCGTGGGGCAACAGCAGCACCAGCGCCGGGTCCACCGACCACTTGGCGCGCCCGGAAACGATGAACTGGTCGATGATCACCTGCGCGCCGTTGGCGAAGTCGCCGAACTGGGCCTCCCAGATCACCAGGGTGCCCGGCGCGTGGGTGCTGTACCCGTACTCGAAGCCCAGCACCGCCGCCTCGGAGAGGGGACTGTTGTACACCGCGAACGCGGCCCGCGCCTGGGGAATGTGGTGCAGGGGAATGAAACGCTCCCCGGTCATCACGTCGTGTAGCACGAGGTGGCGCTGACTGAAGGTGCCCCGCTCGGTATCCTGCCCGGACATGCGGATCGGCGTGCCATCGGCCAGAATGGCGGCGAAGGCCAGCGTCTCGGCATGGGCCCAGTCGATCCCCCCTTCGTCGTGGATGCTCTGGCGGCGACGCTGCAACATACGCTCCAGCTTCGGATGCGCCGTAAAGTCCTCGGGCCGCTCCAGCAACGCCTCGTTCAGTTCGAGCAACTTCTGGCGCGAGATGGGCTTGGCGAAAACCTTGTTGCGCATCTGGTTCACCACCGGCGGCGCGGGGGGCTGCGGGGGCGCCGCGGCCGCCAGGCGCTGCCGCTCGCGCACCGTGTCGAAGGCATGCTGGAGCTTCGTCATCACCGCCTCGACCCGCGCCTCGGCTTCCTCGTGGGTGATCAGGCCCCGGCGCTCCAGTTCCTGGGCCCACAGGGCCCGCACGGTCGGGTGGTTGCGGATCTTCTCGTACATGCGCGGCTGGGTAAACTCCGGCTCATCGCCCTCGTTGTGCCCCCAGCGCCGGTAGCCTACCAGGTCGATCACGAAATCCTTCTGAAACTTCTCGCGATAGGCCCAGGCCATGCGCGCCACCGCGATGCAGGCTTCCACCTGGTCGGCATTGACGTGCACCACCGGCATCTCGAAGCCGCGCGCCAGGTCGCTGGCGTAGAGCGTCGAGCGCGAGTCCCGCGCATCGGTGGTGAAACCGATCTGATTATTCAAAATAATATGGATCGCTCCACCCACACGGTAGCCGGCCAGGCCCGACAGGTTCAGCGTCTCGGCAACAATGCCCTGGCCGGGGAAGGCCGCGTCGCCGTGGATAATGATCGCCAGGGCCTCTTTCTCATCCTCGTAGGGGAAGCCAGGGCGTGTGCGCTTCTCCTGCGCCGCCCGCGTGCGCCCCAGGATGACCGGGTTGACAAACTCCAGGTGGCTGGGATTGGGCGCCAGGGTGATCGGCATCTCGTTGATGCCGCTCTCGCGGTAGGCCTTGCGCGCCCCCAGGTGGTACTTCACGTCGCCCGTCCATCCCAGATAGGTATCCTTGGAGTAATCGGGGGTCTGGAACTCGCTAAGAATGGAGAGGTACGGCTTGCCGAGAATGTGGGCCAGCACGTTGAGCCGCCCGCGATGGGCCATGCCGATCACCACTTCGCGCGTGCCGGCCACCGCCGCGTTGCGGATGATCGCGTCAATCATCGGCACCAGCATGTCGCAGCCTTCGATCGAGAAACGCTTCTGGCCGGGAAAGGTCTTATGCAGGAAGCGTTCGAAGGTCTCCACCTCGGTCAGGCGGTCGAGCAGTTCACGCTGGCGGTCGGCATCCATGCCGCCGAAGAAGCGCCGGCTCTCGGCGCAGTCGCGGATCCAGCCGCGCTCTTCGTAGTTCTGGATCTGGTCGGTCTCGTAGCCGATGGGGCCGGAGTAAATCTGCCGCAGCTTCTCGACCCCTTCGGCCGCGTTGGCCGACTGGACGGCCAGCGGCCCGCGCACGATATGCGCCGGCAGCGCCGCCAGGTCGGCGACAGTAACCCCGTGGGTCGCCAGTTCCAGCCCCGGGTCGCCGGGCGGGGGGCTGCCCAGGGGATCGATCCGCGCCGCCAGGTGCCCCAGTTCACGAATGTAGCGGATCAGCCGCGCCGCGCCGACGATCCGCGTCACGTCGAGTTGCGTCTGCCCCGCGGTCGCCAGTTCCGCATCCGGCGGGCCGTACTGGCTGAAAAAGGCCCGCGTCGCCTCGTCCACCGTGGCCGGGTCGGCCGTGTAGCGCTCGTACAGCTCCACCAGGTAACCGGCGTTGGGCCCGTGGAATTGCCGCATGTTCATAGCGTGACTTCTTGTCTTGATGTTGCTCCATGCTTGCGCGCCGCGCCCGGCGCCTCTGCCGCGCGCCGCTGACTGCAAGGTATTGTACCATGCCTGCAACCCGGCTCTTTGTGGCAGCAGTCACAAATAATTGTTGGGATGGGCGGCTCGGCGCGACCCGGCCCCGCGATCCCCACCTCTGCGGCATCCCCGGTAGGGCCATGCTACAATGTGGCTGCATCCATCCGGGGAAACCCGGTTGTAATACCATTGTTGATTGCCGATTTTGGATTGTGGATTGCCCCGCAGGGCGTCACCGTGCGATCCGGCACTCCGACCAATGCGGAAAGTTCAACAGGAAATGGTATAACTGTTCATCCCTCGGTAACCCACGCGCCCGCGAGCGCGGGCGTCCCGCCCTCGTCGCGTCTCCGCGGGCAAGTTGCCCGCGCTCCCAGCCAATGTTCACCTCAGCCGTCCATGCGGCTCCGCCGCGCACCGACGGGATGAACATCCTTCTTGGGAGGGCTACGCCCTCCCAAACCATCCCAGGGGGCGGGGCCTGGGTGCGCGGGCCTCCGGCCCGCGTCCGCTGAGTGATGGGGAAACCCGGTTTCCCCACACCCCTCGCCGAGGGCGTATGTTCACGTTAGCATGCCGCCGGGCGGCACGCCGCCCAATGAAAACGGGGGTATGGGGGAACCTGGTTCCCCCATGTTCACGTTAGCCCCACCGCCAGCCCGGTATACCGGATGAATTTCTCAATCACCATCAGCCCTCGGCCAGGGAATGCGAAGCCCGCCGGCGCGGGCGAGAACGGAGGAATTGCTCAAAGACCATACCACATCGTCCTATGGGCGGACGAGACGCCCGCCCCACAGAGTCCGGCGGGCGGGCGCGGTTCCAGCGCGCCAGGAACATCCAGGAACGACCAGGGGTGGCCCCGCAGGAATGCATCCTCTCGATCAAAATCTGCTATCACACCTCGATCTCCGCCACCGACCCCAGC
>DAOTYR010000018.1:0-1555 GCA_034434655.1 Chloroflexaceae bacterium | reverse complement strand
AAGCGATTGCCTTCGATCACGCGGCTGCTCACGGTAATCGGGTAGACGCCCGAGTTGCTGGTGCAGGTGCCGGCGTGGGCCATGGCGTCGATCGGCAGATCATTGCGGCCGACCACGCGGGCGAAGCTGGTATCCACGCGGCCCCGGAGGCCCACCTGAATGAACGCGACGTTATTGGGCACCGGGTTGGTGTCATTGGTAATGAAGGGCGAGCCGGTGGTGATCGGGCGGCCCTGGGCGTCGAGGTAGAGCGCCTCGAGGGTCAGCTCGCCCGGCTGCGGCTCGGCGCCGGGCGCGGTCACCTGCACGCCATTGGCTCGCAATGAGTCAACAATTGTCTGGTAGATGTTCTGGTTCGTGGTGGACTCTATGCGGGCGATGTACCGGTTCATTGCCGCCATGGCAGCGGTATTGGCGGCGGTCACCGCGCGCCGCTCCTCGGAGAAGGTATTGCCCACATCAACCGACAGACCGACCATGCCGACGATAATCGCGATCATCAAGCCAATCAGGGGCAAACTCTGCCCGCGTGCGCGGGGCTGCGGTGTCAAACGCCGGCGACGTGCATTTCCCATAGCGATCCCTCCGTCTGGTACTGAATTGCTGGCGAGCATGCGCGGACGAATCTGAGCGCGCGGGGGCTACCGGAATCTTTGCTCCTCCTTTAGATGGCGATACCTTTCAAATAAGCGCATGCGGCGCTTCAGCCCCCCTCCCAACCTCCCCCCGCTGGGGGGAGGAGCCGCACTTTCCGCCCCTGGCGGGGGAGGGCTGAAAGGGGTAGTCATCCTCCCAACCTCCCCCCGCTGGGGGGAGGAGCCGCACTTCCGCCCCCGGCGGGGGAGGGCTGAAAGGAGTAGTCATCCTCCCAACCTCCCCCCGCTGGGGGGAGGAGCCGCACTCCCGCCCCCGGCGGGGGAGGGCTGGGGAGGGGGTAGTTGAAACATATTGTCTTACATGGCGCTTTCATCGCGATGGAGGGGCGCGGAGTGGCTGCGTCTCCTCGCGCCCATCCACCGCGTATGTCCGGTTAATTTGGCGTATTGGCGTACGAACTGCGGATCGGCATCACGGACACGGCCTGCAGGCGCACACTGTTGCCAAAGGCGGGCGCGAGAGGGAACACGAACTGGTAATCGGTGCGCACAGTGACCCTGACCCAGCAGTCGCGCCCGCCGGCCTGCATACCCTCGCCACGCACGTCGGTGCGGCAGGGAGGGGTGGCGCTCAGATTGTTCGGATTCGAACCCCTCAGCAACTCGATGCGAATGTAGGCATTGGGGTCTGACCAGTCGGTGTGCACGGCGCGACCGGTCTCATTCTCGTCCCAGACGCCGTTGTTATCGAGGTCGCGCAGATTGGCGAAGCCGCGGGACTGGGCGCCGCCGGCGCCGCGGACGCGGCGCACGATCTCGGCATAGTTGAGGTCCACCCGCTGCAACTGGCCATTCTGCATCACCTGCACCGGATAACTGCCGAAGGTGGCGCCTTCCTGGGCGGCCACGCGCAGGCCCTGGAAGGTGAAGAAGATCATCCCCAGATCAACGGCGGCGGC
>DAOTYR010000017.1:0-5391 GCA_034434655.1 Chloroflexaceae bacterium | reverse complement strand
ATCCCACCGCCACGGGCGGGGAACGGGGCTGGCGGGGAGGCTGCGCCTCCCAAGTCCCTCCTTATGGTCTTTGAAAAATTCATCCGCTATGCCGGGCTGGCCGTGGGGCTGAAGCCCTCGGCTAGGGGACGCGAAGGCCGCCTGCGCGGCCTATACCGGAGTATGTATTCAAAGACCATCAGGCACGCGCAGCAGTTGAGGGGCCTATGTTTGGTGACATTGGACGCTGGCTGATTGGCATCGGGGTGACCCTGGTGGGGCTGGGGCTGCTGTTCCTGCTCCTGGGGCGCGTGCCCTGGCTGGGGCGCCTGCCGGGCGACATCGTGATCGAGCGCCCGGGTCTCACTATCTACATCCCCCTTGGAACTATGCTCCTCCTCAGTCTGGTGCTGACCCTCCTGGCGAACCTGATCGGGCGCTTCTGGCGGTAGACAAGGTTCATAGGAGAGTCACCGCCTGGAGCGTTCCGCCCCCCTCCACCAGCCTTCCCCCCTGGGAGGAGCGCCCGGTCCTATACGCGCGAACGTACGCGTGTGGCTCTGTGAAGCCACAGACGGCTTGCCAGAGGGCGATACAGCCCGGGGGGCACAGCTCTCGACGGGCTTTCTGGGGCGCTTCTGAGCGCGTGCCCTCCCATGTTGCCGCTTCAGGAAGCCCTCGCCCGTTACGTTCGCGCTTATAGCCGGACTCCCTCCCTCCAGCGGGGGGAGGGCTGGGGAGGGGGCAGTCACCGTGCCCGCGTAGATGCGACGAGGGCGGGACGCCCGCACTCCCGGGCCGTTTTCATCGGGCGTTGTGCGCCCCGCGCATGGGGCCTGACGTGAACATGGGGGAACCAGGTTCCCCCACGCCCCCGCCCGCGGGAGGGTGTGGGAGGGCAAAGCCGGTGCGCAGGGGTCCGGGGAAACCAGGGTTCACCGTAACTGTTCACACTTGGGGTAACCCACGCGCCTGCGAGCGAGGGCGTTTCGCCCCCGTCGCTTCTCCGCGGGCAAGATGCCCACGCTCCCAGGAGAAATGTGAACACTTACGTTTCACCATATCCCCATCCGGTGGGCGGATCTGGAAGGGCGCAGCCCGTGCGCAGGGGCATGGGGAAACCGGGTTTCCCCAGACACCCACCTGGTGGGAAGGGTTTGGGAGGGCAAAGCCCTCCCAAGAACAACCTGATTTTCATCCCGTCGGGGTGCGGCGCGAGCCGCATGGACGGCTGATGAAAAAACTCCCTCCTCGGGCGGGAGTTTTTTCCCTTTGTTGATTAAATAAATCATATTAGTCTTGTTTGCATCCTGAGTTTCTTACGCAAGAATAGAGGAGGTTCCCATGCCCGTTCGCGGCTTCCAGGGTCGTATCGGCGCCTTGATCGGGGCGGCGCTGGCCGCGCTGGTCGTCCTGGCGGGATGCTCAGTGGCGCAGCAGCCCGCCGCGCAGGCGCCCGCCCCGCAGGCGCAGCCACCCGCCGTCCAACCGCCGTCGGTCGCGCAGGCACTCCCGGGGCGGGGATTCGACAAGGCCGTGGTCAGCAGCGCCTGGCTTGCCGATCATCTGAACGACCCCCAGGTGCGGGTGATCGAGGTGAGCGTCACGCCGGGGGTCTACGAGCGCGGCCACATTCCCGGCGCGGTCAACTTCATCTGGCACACCGATTTTGTTGATACGGTGCGCCGCGACATCGTCAGCCCCGAGCGCTTCGAGCAACTGGCGCGCGCGGCGGGGATCAACAATGACAGCACGATTGTGCTCTACGGCGACAACAACAACTGGTTCGCCGCCTGGGGCGCCTGGGTCTTTCTGCAGTATGGCGCCAACGACGTGCGGCTCCTCGATGGCGGTCGCGCCCTCTGGGAAGCCGAGAACCGCGAACTGGCCCTCACGCCGCCCACTCCCGCCCCGGGTGATTTCACCGTGAGCCGGCGGGAGCAGTTGCGCGTGAAGCTGCCCGATGTGCTCCAGGTGGTCGAGGGGCAGCAGGATAAGGCCCTGATTGATATCCGCTCGCCCGATGAGTTCTCCGGGAAGATCTTCGCCCCCGAGGGCTTCCAGGAACTGGCGGTGCGCGCCGGTCACATTCCCGGCGCGGTCAATATTCCCTGGAAGCAGGCCCTGAACGAGAACGGCACCTTCAAGTCGGAGGAGGAACTGCGCGCCCTCTACGCCGGGAAGGGCATTGACGGCAGCAAGCCGATCATCACCTACTGCCGCATCGGCGAGCGGGCCAGCCACACCTGGTTCGTGCTGAGCCAGATCCTTGGCTATGAGGTGGCCCTCTACGATGGTTCGTGGACCGAGTGGGGCAATACGGTCGGCGTTCCGATCGAGAACCCCGCGGGCACCGTCTGGGGTGGGCAGTAAGATCCGGGCGGGCGCGGGCATGCTGCAAACCGCCCGGAGGGGAAGGGGGAAACCTGGTTTCCCCCTTCCCCTGCTCGAAGGCTGCG
The DNA here is from genome assembly GCA_034434655.1 of Chloroflexaceae bacterium. GTDB lineage: Bacteria > Chloroflexota > Chloroflexia > Chloroflexales > Chloroflexaceae > JACAEO01. The sequence goes on along the minus strand of DAOTYR010000017.1, from coordinate 2,953 downwards.
CCCTCCCAAACCTTCCCACCGGGTGAGGGTATGGGGAAACCAGGTTTCTCTTTACCCCTGGCCCGGGAGACTATTTTCACGTAGCATCCTATGACTCTGCCTCCCGTCACGCGCAGCCCGAACGAGCGGGCTGCGGCTTTCTTGCCACGCTACGCCGGCGCGCTACGCGCGGCGATGGCGGCGTTGATCGTCGCGGCGCTGCTGGCCCTCGCATGGGCGCTCCACGCCACTCCGGGCCGGGGCGCGCCCGCGGCGCTGTCACTGCTCCTGGGCCTGGCGCTGGGGATCGTATTCGAGCGGGGCCGCTTCTGTTTCTTCTGCATTGTGCGCGACGGGATCGAGCGCCGGAACACCGGTCCGAGCTACGCTATTCTGGCCGCGCTGGCCGCCGGCTCGATCGGCTACGCCCTGGTGCTGGGGGTGTTTCTGCCCAGCCCGTTCGTGGGGCGCCTGCCGGCCGAGGCGCACATCGGGCCGGTCAGTTGGGTCGTGGTGGTAGCGGGCCTGGCCTTTGGCCTGGGGATGGCGCTGTCGGGGGCATGCATCAGCGGCCACCTGTACCGCCTGGGCGAAGGATCGACCCGCGCGCCCTTCGCCCTCGTCGGGGCCACGGCCGGGATGGGACTGGGCCTGTTGAGCTGGAACCCGCTCTACCGCCTGGCGATCGCCGAGGCGCCGGTGCTCTGGCTGCCGGCCTGGCTGGGGTACGGCGGGGCGCTGGCGCTCCAACTGGCCCTGCTGGCGGGGCTGGCGCTGCTGCTGCTGCGTGGCGCGCCCGAGATCCCGGCCCGCGCCGCCGCCCGCCCAACCCTGGCGAGCGTGCGCCAGACGCTGCTACAGGAGCGCTGGCCGCCCCTCGTCACCGGGGCGCTGGTGGGTCTCATCGGCGCGGTGGCCTACCTGCGCGTCGAGCCGCTCGGGGTCACCTCGCAACTCGGCAGCCTGGCCCGCACCGCCCTGGATGGCGCCGGGTTGCTGCCTGCCCGGCTCTACGGGCTGGATACGCTGGCCGGCTGCGCCACCCAGGTCGTTCGCACCATCACCAACAACGGCCTGCTGATCGGCGGCCTGGTGCTGGGATCCCTGGCCGCCGCCCTCGTCTCCGAACGCTTCAGCCTGACGCGCCCGACATGGCGCGGGGCGAGCAGCGCGCTGGTCGGCGGGGTGCTGCAGGGGTGGGGCGCGCTGCTGGCCCTGGGGTGCACTGTGGGCACGCTGCTCTCGGGGATCTCCGCCTTCGCCGTCGCGGGCTGGGTCTTCGCCGCGGCGATGCTCGGCGGTGTGTGGCTGGGGATCCGCCTGCACCTGCACACCTGGGGGGAGTAGGCCGCCTCTCAGGTGTAGGGTTTTTTGGTGGAGCGCATTCCAATGCGCAAAAAAGCGGTTGGCGCCGAGGATGCCGGTCTCGGCTTCCAGATGCCGAGAGCGAGCCCACCGATTCAAAAACCCTACACTTGAGAGGAGTAGGCCGCTCCCGCGCCGGGCAGAAGCCGACAGGGCGCCCTGGCCCTCCAACCTCCTCGCCGGAAGGCGACCGCGTACGTCCTGTATGTGACACATGTCGTCGTTGCTGGCGCCAAAGCTGGGTAAACTACCGTGAACGTGGGGAAACCAGGTTCCCCCATACCCCCGTCCGCAGGAGGGTTATGTCACCGCCTCGGTCGGGTTGGTGCAGGCCGCCTTCGCCAACACCCTGGCGCGCGAGGACCTTCCAGCGGACGTGATCGGCAACGCCATGGCAGCCTGGAGCAAGTATCTCAGCGTGCAACTCAACCAGATGCTCCCTGGCTACCGCGCCGCTCAGGAACTGCGGAGCGGCGCCCTGGCGGTGCGCTGCACGCTCTTCGGGCGCCTGCGCCCGCTGCTGGGGACGCAGGAGATCCTGGTCATGGTTGCGCCCGGCGCCTGTGTCGGCGACGTGGCGCGCAAGGTGTTCAACTACTTCCCCCAGGCCCGCGCCGAAGCCCTCGAACGCGTCTGGCGCGCCGAGGAGAAGAGCGATGCGCTCTGGGTGGAGGTTGTTCCGGCATACGTTACCCGCCCGGGCTGGCGCATTCTGCACAACGGACGGGAGGTCCAACACCATGGCGGCTTTGCCGCCCCCGTCCGGTCCGGCGATGAGGTGGCGGTGTTTCCGCCGGGGCGGTGAGGTTGCACCACGGACACAGGGCCATGGCACCATCTTCGGGGCTTGCCCCACAACCCGGGATGGTACCTGTTCACACATGGAGTAACACCCGCGCCTGGAAGCGCGGGCATCCCGCCCGCGTCGCGTCTCCGCGGGCAGTTTGCCCGCGCTCCCAGGAGACATGTGAACGCTTATCCGGGAGCCTGCCGGGCAGCACAGCCGCCCCAACACCCCACCGTCGAAGACGAACGTTGCGCCAGCTCTGAGCACAGCCACGCGCCGCCCTTACGCAGCCTCAAGATATGCTATAATTATGTAACTGAAAAAGCCAGGAACGGCGGGCTGCGCCAGGCCCGTTCGCGATTATCCGGGAGGAATAGATGGCGCTCGAGAAGGACGAAAAGCAGCACATTATCGGCGACTATCAGGTTCACGGCAGTGATACCGGCTCGCCGGAAGTGCAGGTGGCGCTGCTCACGGAGCGGATCAATCAACTGATTGATCACCTGCGCATTCACATTCACGACCATCACTCGCGTCGCGGTCTGCTGAAGCTGGTTGGCCGCCGGCGCCGGCTGCTCAACTATCTGCAGAGTCGCGACAAGGAGCGATACCGCGCCCTGATCGATCGTCTCGGGTTGCGCCGCTAGGCGGTTACGGCGATGGGTCAATTGTGAACGCCACGGGAGTTCCGGCATCGAGGCAGCGCCGGTTCTCCCGTGTTGTTTTCCCGGCGGAGGACGTTCGGGATTGGAGCGTGTGCAGGGGCTGCGTGTCCGTTCACAGGCTCCAGTGCCGAACCCTCCTCCTCGGGACCGGATATCG
>DAOTYR010000016.1:0-1655 GCA_034434655.1 Chloroflexaceae bacterium | reverse complement strand
CTCGCGCTGCTGGCCGCGGGGTTGTGGAACCTCGATGGGGGCCTCATCTGGTGGGACGAGGGCTGGACATTGTCGGTGGCGCGCGCCTGGGCCGAGACGGGGCACTATGGGCGCCTGCGCGATGGGCAACCCGCCGCTCCCGGGCTGGAGGCGGCCTTCACCACGACCCTGCCGGTCGGGCTGAGTATGCGGCTGTTCGGCGTGGGGTTGTGGCAGGGGCGGCTGTTCGGTGTGCTGTGCGCCGTGGCCTCCGTCCTGCTCCTGGCGGCCCTCGGCGCGCGCCTGAACCACGGGCGCCTGGCCTGGGCCACCGTCGGCGCCGCGCTGCTGTTGAGCATCCACCCCCAGATCCAGCCGCTGCTGCAGGGGCGGCAGGTGCTGGCCGAGATGCCCATGCTGGTCTACCTGCTGGCCGGCTACCTGGGGCTGTGGGCGACCCTCGGCGGGGCCTGGGCGGCCTTGCCGCCTGCCGCGCTGCTCCTCGGCGCGGCCTGGATCAGCAAAGGGCAGACCGCGCCGTTCCTGCTGGCGTCGCTGCTCGCGCCGGGAGTGGCGGCGCTGCTGGCGCGCCGCTGGCGCGTGGCGAGCATCTTCGCCCTGGCGGCGGGCGGCGCCTTTGTGAGCGCGCATCTGCTCCGCCGGCTCGCCGCGGCGTTGCTCTTCGACCCGGCCTTCTTGCCCGAACCGGTGGAGGGGTTGCTGGGCATGGTCGCCATCGTGCCGACCGCGTTTCACCGCCTCTATGCCTTGCAGAACCTGGCCTTCTTCGGCTTCCCGGCCCTGTGCGGGCTGCTGTGGGGCGCATGGCGCCTGTGGAACGAACGGGCCTCCGCCCGCGCCGGGGCGCGGGCATGGTACCTGCGGCTGACCCTGCTGGCCTTCTGCGGAAGCTGGCTGGCCTGGTTCCTGGGTCTTTCGGTGGGCGTGCCGCGCTACATAGCCGTCCCCGCCGTGGTCGCCAGCCTCTTCGTGGCGGAGTTGCTCGACGCCCTGAGCGGCGGGTTCGCCCTCGGCGAGCGGCTGCGCGCCCTGGGCGCGTTGCTGACGCTGCGCCGCCCGACCCGCGCCGGGGTCGCGGCGTTGCTGGCCGTGCTGCTGATCGCTGCCGCGGCGCCGCTCACCATGCTCAGCCTGGCCAAAGAGTACGCCACCTCCGACCGCTCGGCGCAGCGCATCGCGGCCTGGCTCAACGCCCAGCCGCCGGGTTCGCGCGTCGAGACCTATGAGAGCGAACTGCACTTCCTCCTGAACCAGCCCTACACCTTCCCCCCCGACCAGCTCCACGTGGCCCTGGGCAAACGCTATTTGCAGGTTGACCCGCAGGCCCGCGTGGAGTACGATCCACTGGCTAACGATCCCGACTACCTGGTCATCGGACGCTTCGGGCACGACCTATACCTGCCCATCCTGACCACGGGGCAATTCCGCCTGGTGGCGCGGGAGGGGATCTACCGGCTCTACGCGCGGGTGCGCTGAGGACCCGCGCAGTTTCCCCCTGAGGTGACCATCGTTCGCCGGGTTCAGCCCCCCTCCCAGCCTCCCCCCGCTGGGGGGAGGCGCCGGGTTCCCGCCCCCGGCGGGGGAGGGTCAGGGAGGGGGGCAGTCACCTTGCCCGCGGAGACGCGACGAGGGCGGGCCGCCCGCGCTGCCAGGCG
>DAOTYR010000015.1:0-4348 GCA_034434655.1 Chloroflexaceae bacterium | reverse complement strand
GACGGCCTGCTTATGCGTCTGACCGATCTGTTTCTGGCTTTGCCGGTGGTGCCGCTGCTGCTGCTGTTGATCTTTCTCTTCCGCGACAGTCTGCGCAGCGCCTTCGGGCCGGAACGGGGCATTTTTATCCTCATCGTCACGGTCATCGGCGCGCTGAACTGGATGACCGTGGCGCGCCTGGTGCGTAGTTCCTTCCTCTCGCTCAAACAGAAGGAGTTTGTTGAGGCTGCTCACGCGCTGGGGGTTGGCGAGATAACGATTATGTTCCGCCACATCCTGCCCAATGCCCTCGGCCCGATTATCGTCGCGGCGACCCTCGGCGTCGGCGCGGCGATCATTACCGAGTCGGTGCTTTCCTTCCTCGGTCTGGGTTTTCCCCCCGACACGCCCACCTGGGGGCGCCTGCTCTACGATGGCCAGAACTTCCTCGATTTCGCCCCCTGGGTGGTGCTCTGGCCCGGCTTCCTTATCTTCCTCACCGTTCTCAGCATCAACTACATCGGCGACGGCCTCCGCGACGCGCTCGACCCCCGATCGCGGTTGTAGGCGGCTTCGCCATACCCCTACGTGAGGGCCAGGCCCTGCCGCGGACGGGGGCGTGGGGAAACCCGGTTTCCCCACACCCCGCCTGGAAGGGCGGAGCCCTCCCAAACCCTCCCACCGGGTGGGGGGATGGGGAAACCGGGTTTCCCCACACCCCTGCGTGAGGGCCAGGCCCTGCCGCGGACGGGGGCGTGAAGAAACCCGGTTTCCCCACACCCCGCCTGGAAGGGCGGAGCCCTCCCAAACCCTCCCACCGGGTGGGGGGATGGGGAAACCTGGTTTCCCCATCCCCCTGCTCCAGCGGCCTGATTTTTCATTATCCGGGCATGGTTCAGGATCATGCCTTAGCGGCGTACCTTCGCCGCTCCTGAAACGGTTTCTTTGTGCGCGTGCGTGATCTTCTTGACTTCGTGGCGTATGACCAGAGCGACATCGAGACGCCGCAGGCTCGTGCGCGCTGGAGCGCTTCCGGTTGCATGGAGCGGCAATCTACCATCCGCAATCTACCATCTAAAATGGTAATGCCCACCTCTTCCCTGCTCCCACGCCGTTCGAGGCACCTGCTGGTCATCCTGGCGCTCATGTTCGTCGCCGCGGCGGCTTATGGCTTGCCGGGGCGCGCCGGCCCCTTGCCGGGCCGGGCCGGCCAGCCTCACCTGGCGGCAGGCGGAACGCTGGCGGTCTTCTTCACCACGCCGGAGTTGCGCTACCCCGACGTGCCGCGCAACCGGGTCGCGCCGGCTTTCGAGCGGGCCTTGCTGGCCGACATCGCCGTTGCCAGGGAGCGCATCGAGTTGGCGAGCTTCGAGTACAACCTGGCCAGCGTCGCCGAGGCGCTGATCCGCGCCCGCTCCCGCGGGGTGCAGGTGCGCCTGGCCCTCGACCGCGAGGGTCTGCACCATCCGGCGATGGCCCGCTGGGCTGGACTGCTTGAAGAAGCCGGCGCGAGCGTAAGCTGGGAGCGGAGCGACAGCTTCCTGCACAGCAAGTTCGTGATCCTCGACCGGCGCGTGGTCTGGACCGGGTCGTGGAACGTGACGGTGAATGACACCTACCGCAACAACAACAACCTGTTGCGCATCTCGGCCCCGCAGGTGGTGGCGAACTACGTCGCCGAGTTCGAGCGCATGGCCGCGGGGCGCTTCGGCAGCCGCAAGAGTGGGGCGACGCCCTATCCTCTGGCGCGTCTCCCCGGGGCAACCATCAATGTCTTCTTCTCGCCGCATGAACCGGTGCGCGAGCATGTCCTGGACTATCTGGCCCGCGCGCGGAGGAGCGTGGACGTGCTGGCGTTCTCCTTCACCGACGACGACATCGCCGGGGCGCTGATTGGCCGCCATCGGCTGGGTGTGCCGGTGCGGGTGGTTTTCGAGGCGCGCAACGCCAACGGCTCGGGTTCGGAGTACGCCCGCCTCCGCGCGGCCGGTCTCGATGTGCATCGCGACGGTAACTGCTATACGATGCACCACAAGGTGATGATCCTCGACCAGCGCGTGGTGATTACCGGCTCGTACAATTTTACGCGCCGGGCCGAGGAGGTGAACGACGAGAATCTGTTGATCATCGAGGACCCGGGGCTGGCGCGGGCCTTCGCCGAAGAGTTCACCCGCGTGTACCGGCAGGCGCGCGTGCCCACGCGCTGCGTCTAACCAGCCGTCCATGCGGCTCGCGCCGCACACCGACGGGATGAAAACAGGTTGTTCCTGGGAGGGCGCAGCCCTCCCAGACCCTCCCACCGGATGGGTATGGGGAAACCCGGTTTCCCCATACCCCTGCGCACGGGCTACGCCCTCCCAAACCCTCCCAGGGGCCGGGGCCTGGGTGCGCGGGCCTCCGGCCCGCGTCCGCTGAGGGATGGGGAAACCCGGTTTCCCCACCCCCCCTCGCCGAGGGCGTATGTTCACGTTAGGTCTCCTGGGAGCGCGGGCAGCTTGCCCGCGTAGCCGCGACGCGGGCGGGAGGCCCGCGCTCCCACCCCCCGACCATGGAACATGTAACTCTTCGCCAGCGTCATATAGTACGGAGGTACCATTGACATCCCTGAAGGGGCCGCTGTGGCCCCTTCAGCCATCTTCGTGAAAGGATACGACAATGTCTCGCAGGCTTGCGCGAATCTGGCGCCGGGGCTTGCCGTTGACGTTGGTCGTCGCGCTGGTGCTGGCGGTGCTCGGTCAGGCATTTGCGCAGCCTGGCCCGCCCGGCGAGCCCCTGCTGCCCAACATCGAGCCGGAAGAGGTTCTGACGGCCGATGTGCCGATCTGGACGCTGAGTGAACAGGAGGCGGTCGAGGCGACCCTCCGCGCCTATCTCGCCGGTGACCCGATGGTCCTGGATGCAGCTATGGCGCTCGTTGATCAGCACGTGGTTCCGGCCATCGCGGTGCTCGACCGTATCTCAACGGTGTACCTGCCGGTCATTCGCAGGGCGCCGGAGGTGGGTCAGGTTCCGACGCCGACGCCAACGCCGGAGCCTGAACCTGAGCCGGGCGAGGCCGCCGATGTGGCGGTGACGATCTGGCCGAGGCCGAGCATCTGGGTAGCGCGGGGGGCCATCCTTGAGTATGAGTTCCGCCTGACGAACTACGGTCGGGGCACGGCGCGCGAGACGGTGGTGGTCTTCCCGATCAACCGCGCTCAGGTCTATGGGTTCTACACCAGCCTGAACAGCCAGGCTGGCGACTGGGTGCGTTCGGTGGACCAGAACAGCATCACGGTGGTGTTCGGTCCGCTGAATGCGGGGGCCAGGCGCAGCGGCAAGCTCTTTATGCGCGTGAATGAGAACTTGCCGTTGCCGTCGCCGACCCGGACGCCGATGCTGATCGACACCCGGGCCAGCTACACCTTCCGTGATGATGCCCGGGGTGGCGGCCAGCGCACGAACTGGGCGCCGGTGCTGGTGGGCAGTGGCTCGGTTGACGCGCCCTACGTCTGGGTGCGCAGGACGCCCGAGAGCGGCCCGGCGGGCACCCGCTTCGCCTTCTTTACCAACCGCTTCCTGCCAGGCGAGGAGGTGACCACCTGGCTGAACGCGCCCTGGGGCGTGCAGGCGCTGTCGCTGCGGGGCACGGCCAACAGCGAAGGGAGCATCGAACTCGTGCTGAACAGCGCGGGTCTGCCCCGCGGTACGTACCAGATCGTGCTCTACGGCCAGCGTAGCGCGCTGACCGGTGTGGCGACGTTCGTTGTGCAGTGAGAGCGTTTGCGGCTGCGCCGCACACGAACATGATGAACATAGGTTCTTCCTGGGAGGGCTGCGCCCTCCCAAACCCTCCCGCGGGCGTGGGGCAGGGGAAACCCGGTTTCCCCTGCCCCCTGCGCACGGGCTGCGCCCCCCCAAACCCTCCCGCGGGCGGGGGTCTGGGGGAACCTGGTTCCCCCATGGTCACGTCAGGCCCCATGCGCGGGGCGCACACCGCCCGATGCAAACGGCCCGGGAGCGCGGGCGGGACGCCCGCGCCACGGCTCCGCGGGCACGGTGACGGCCCCCTCCCTGACCCTCCCCCGCTGGGGGCGGGAACCCGGCTCCTCCCCCCGGCGGGGGGAGGCTGGGAGGGGGGCTGAACGCTGCGAACGGTTTTCACATCAGCCGTCCATGCGGCTCGCGCCGCACACCGACGGGATGAAAAAAGGTTCGTCCTGGGAGGGCGTAGCCCTCCCAACCCCTCCCAGGGGTCGGGGCCTGGGTGCGCGGGCCTCCGGCCCGCGTCCGCTGAGGGATGGGGAAACACGGTTTCCCCATTCCCCTCTTCGAGATCCTATTTTCACGTTAGCCGTCCATGCGGCTCGCGCCGCACAACGCCGCAATG
>DAOTYR010000014.1:0-3848 GCA_034434655.1 Chloroflexaceae bacterium | reverse complement strand
CGATCTGGCTCCCTTCCGGCTCGTTGGCCTGCCCAACGGCGACCGGGTGAGCCTGGAGGCCCAGGGACCCGACGGCAAAACGGCTATGAGCGCCGAGGCGGAACTGGGGTGAACATGGGGGAACCAGGTTCCCCCATACCCCCGCCCGCGGGAGGGTGTGGGTGGGCGCAGCCCTTGCGCAGGGGATGGGGAAACCGGGTTTCCCCATGCCCCCGCGGATGCGGGCCGGAGGCCCGCGCACCCAGGCCCCGGCCCCTGGGAGGGTTTGGGATGGCGTAGCCCTCCCAAGAAGAACCTTTTTCATCCTGTCGGTGTGCGGCGGAGCCGGATGGACGGCTGGGGTGACCATCGTTCGCAGGGTTCAGCCCCCCTCCCAACCTCCCCCCGCTGGGGGGAGGCGCCGGACTCCCTCCCCCCAGCGGGGGGAGGGCTGGGGAGGGGGGCAGTCACCGTGTCCGCGGAGCCGTGGCGCGGGCGGGACGCCCGCGCTCCCAGGTCATGTTCATTGGGCGTTGTGCGCGGTGCGCATGACCGTCTCTCGTGACCATGGGGGAACCAGGTGCCCCCATCCCCCCACCCGGTGGGAGGGTTTGGGAGGGCGCAGCCCGCGAGCAAGGGGATGGGGAAACCGGGTTTCCCCATCCCCCCACCCGGTGGGAGGGTTTGGGAGGGCGCAGCCCTCCCAGGACGTATGTTCATCCCGTCAGTGTGCGGCGGAGCCGCATGGATGGCTACAATGGAGCCACGATGGACCCCGTCACCCGCGCCCTGGCGCATCTCGATACCGCGGCGATGGAGAGCTTCCTGCAACGCCTGGTGCGCACACCCAGTGTGTATCTTCCCGGCGTGCCCGGCGCGAACGAAGCCGCCGTCGCCAACCTGGTGTACGAGCAGTTGCGCGCCTGGGGCTGGGCGCCGCGTCGCGAAGAGGTGGCGCCGGGGCGCCCCAACCTGGTGGCCGACCTGCGCGGCGCCCTGGGCAGTCCTGCGGACCCGCCGGGGCCGCTGCTGCTCCTCGAAGGGCACACCGACGTGGTCACCCCCGGCGACCCGGCGGCCTGGAGCGATGACCCGTTCTCGGGGCGGGTGGTGGGGCGGCGACTCTACGGACGGGGGGCCTGTGACATGAAGGGCGGCCTGACAGCCATGCTCTTCGCCGCCCGCGCCCTGCAACTGGCCGGCGCGCCCTTCCAGGGCACGCTGCGCCTGCTCGTGCCGGTGGACGAAGAGGGGATGATGCTGGGCATCAAAGCCATGGTCGCCCACGGCGAAGCCGACGGGGCCGCTGGCTGCATCGTCTGCGAACCCGAGGGCGGCGAGCTGTGCGTCGCCCAGAAGGGCTCCCTGCGCCTGCGGCTGATCAGCCACGGGCGCATCGCCCACGGGGCCATGCCCCACCAGGGCGTCAACGCCCTTACGGGCATGGTACGCTGGCTGCAACGGGTGCTGGACCTGGAGGAGGTCCTCAACCGCGAGCACCCGCCTCATCCGCTGCTCGGCCCGAACTACATTAGCCCGACGGTCATCCGCGCGCCGCACCCCGGCGACGCCTCGCAGATCAACTGCCTGCCGGGGCGCTGCGACGCCTTCCTCGACATCCGCACCGTGCCCGGGGTGGATCACGCCGCCCTGGTCGCGCGCATCGCCGCCCTGGGCGAGGCCGCGCGCGTCGAACACCCGGCCTTCCGCTTCAGCGTCGAAATCGTTGACGACCGCCCGGCGGTCGCGATTGACCCGGCGCACCCCCTGGCCCGCGCCGTGGCCGCGGCCCACACCCGCGTCTACGGCGCGCCCCCGCCGCTGGGCGGCGTGCCCGGCTCCACCGACGGCACCATCCTCGCCCGCGATCGGGGCGTTCCTGTGGTGGTCTACGGCCCTGGCGACAAATGGCTGCCACATCAGCCCGATGAGTACGTGGACCTCGATGAGGTGGCGCGGGCGGCGCACGTCTACATTATCGCCGCGCTGGAGTTTTTTGGCAGCGGATCCGGGTAAGCGACACGCCGCTGGTTACAGCGAGCGGGTAGAATGCCTTCAGGCGCGCCGTGGAGGTCGCCGGACATCCGACCGTCGTGGCACTGGAGGTTCCTCTGTACAGGTCCGTTCACCAATCAACCCGCGCGCGGAGCGCCCCCCGCGCCCGGTGGCGCGGCGCCGTCCTCCCGCTGCTGCTGGCGCTGCTGGCCGGCCATTTCGTTGTGGTGCAACTGCTGACGGGCGCGCAGTTCCTCGATGCGCCGCGGAACATGCACTGGGGGCTGCTTACCTGGGACCAGCCGGGCTTTCTGTCTGGTCTCCCTGACACCTACGAGCGCATCAAGGGCTTTCCGCCCGATCCGCCCCAACTCGGACCAATGGGCCTGTGGCGGCACCCCTACGGGAGCCTGCATCCCTGGTGGGGGCCGCTGACGCCGGGATTGTTCGCGCTGGTGTGGGGGGTGTCGCGCTCCTACACCCTGGTGCAACTGGTGATCCCGCTGGCGGCCGGGGCGACGGTGCTGCTCACCTACTGGATGGGTCGCGCGCTGCTGGGCGGGCATGCCGCGCTGGTGGCGGCGATCTTTCTGTCGCTCTATCCCCTCTTCCGCGAGTATGGCAGTGTCGCGTACAATGAAGCTCTGGGCGCGCTGGTGCTCAGCGGGGCGCTGTTTGCCTACCTGCGCGGGCGCACCGTCGCGGCGACGCTGGCCGGTGCCCTGGCCGCGCTGACCAAGATGGACCTGCTGGCCCTCTATACCGGCACGGTGGCGCTGAGCGCCCTGTACGACCGGTTCGTGGGCCGGCGCGAGTTGCCGTGGCGGCACCATATCGTTTGTCTGGTCGCTCCACTGGTGCTGGCGGCCCCCTGGATCTGGGGGCACTACCTGGGCGGCGGCGCGCGGACGCCGACCCGCGGGCTGTCGTGGGAACTGTTTACCATCATTTTCCCGATGATGGTGGAACTGACGTTGTACATCCCCTGGTACGGCGTGGCGCTCACGCTGGGCGTAATCGGCGCGGTGATCGCCTACGGCCTGCGCGCGGGCGCGTTGCCGCGTCTCACGGCGGTGGCGCTGGGGGTATGGATGGCGCTGGGGTTGCTGGTGGTGCTGGTCTACTGCGCCACCCCGGGAGCGGGGAACAGCCCGCGCATCTTCGTGCCGGCCCTGCCGCCGCTGGCCCTGCTCTTCGGCGCCGGCTTCGCGCGGCTGCCCCTGGCCTGGCGCCGCCGGGTGGGTCTGTACCTCGGCGCGCTCTTTCTGGTCATCAATGGGTTCGTGATCTGGTACCAGGCCACGGCCTACGGCGCGCCGATCCGCGCCGCTGCGCCGGCCTTCAGCGAGTTGCGGCAGCGCGAACCGGGCTTTGTGCTTACGCCGATCTACTGGGAAACCATCCTCTACACGCGGCAGCGCGCCACCTGGTTCGAGGCTGACGAGGTCTTTCGCGATCATATCATGGGCGACGCCGGGAACTTCGCGCGCTACGTCAAGCGGCATCCCATCCGCTACGTTCTGCTGCCCAACGCCACCTCCGGCCCCGGGCCGCGCGACCCTGCGGCCCCGGCGGTGCGGGCCTACCTGGATGCCAACGCCACGCGCATTGATGCCGGCGCCTGGACCCTGTGGGTGCTTCCGTGAGTATCTGAAACCAGGCCCTCGGAGAGGGGTGTGGGGAAACCGGGTTTCTCCACACCCCCGCCTGCGGGAGGGTTTGGGAGGGCTGCGCCCTGCCAGGAACAACCTTTTTTCATCCCGTTGGTGCGGAGCAGGGGTCTGCGGAAACCAGGTTTCCGCAGACCCTCGCCCAGCGGGCGAGGGTGGGCGGGCGCCGCCCCCGCACTGATGCGAGCCGGAGGCCCGCGCACC
>DAOTYR010000013.1:0-2508 GCA_034434655.1 Chloroflexaceae bacterium | reverse complement strand
GCCCTCACCTTCCCTGGACGCCGTGGGCGGCCTCCTCCACCACGTCGCGCTCCTCGACATAGCGGAAAATATCCGTCTCGCTGATGATCCCCACCGGCACGCCATCGCGCACCACCACGACGCGGCGAATATTCTTCTCCAGCATCAGCGCGGCGCACTCGGCGAGGGTCTTCTCCGGAGAGATGGTGATCAGCGGCCGCGTGGCGATCTGGTCCACCGTCATCCCATTGACGCGCACATCATCGCGCACGACCTTCTTGAGCACGTCGCGCATCGTCATGATGCCCCAATCCTTGCCATCGGTCGGCTCGACCACCACCGAGGTGATGCCCCGTGAGCGCATCAGATGGGTCGTATCGCTGAGCGGGGCATTACCCGCCACCGACACTACGTTACGGGTCATGAGCGCGCCAACCGTAGCCCGCGGGAAGGTTTCGTGTTCGACCGGGCGCACCAGGTCGGGGCTGACGATATCGTGGCCGGCGCGGTGCTCATCGCCGATCACCCGATCCATGTTGGCGATCAGCGCGTCGGCGAACTCGGAGGTGCGCACCTCCCGCGCGCCCTCCATCAGGCGCGCGAAGTCGTAGGTCACCACCTTTTGCTGGATGGTGCGCTCGAGGGCGGCAACGATCAGATCGGCGGCTTCGATCCAGCCCATGTAGCGCAGCATCATGTCGCCTGAGAGGATCACCGAACCAGGGTTGACCTTGTCGAGATTGGCATACTTGGGGGCAGTGCCGTGGGTGGCCTCGAAGATGGCATGCCCGGTCACGTAGTTGATGTTCCCGCCGGGGGCGATGCCAATGCCGCCGACCTGGGCCGCCAGGGCGTCGGAGAGGTAGTCGCCGTTGAGATTGGGGGTGGCGATAACATCGAACTCATCGGGGCGCGTGAGCACCTGCTGGAGGGTGATGTCGGCGATGGCGTCCTTGATCAGAATGCGCCCGGCCTTGAGGGCCTCGGCCTGCTCGGCATTGGCCGCGGCCTCGCCCTGCACCGCGCGGGTGCGTTCCCACTGCGACCAGGTGTAGACGTAGTCGCCGAAGGACCGCTCGGCGTACTCGTAGCCCCAGTCACGGAAGGCGCCTTCGCTGAACTTCTGGATGTTGCCCTTGTGAACCAGGGTCACACTCTTGCGCTTGAACTGGATGGCGTACTGAATAGCGGCGCCGACCAGGCGTTCGGTGCCCACCCGGCTGATCGGCTTGATCCCCACCCCGACCTCCACCTTGCCCTCGGGATTGGCGCCCAGCATGCGCAGGAAGGCGTCGGTCTTTTCGGCGGTGCCGAAGCGGATCTTCTCGAAATCCCTGGGGAAGGCGGTCCGCAGGAAGTCGAGCACCTTCTGCGCCTCAGGCGTGCCGGCGCGATACTCGATCCCGGCGTAGAGATCCTCCGTGTTCTCGCGGAAGATCACCATATCCACCTTCTCGGGATGCTTCACTGGCGAGGGCACGCCGCGAAAGTGGCGCACGGGGCGCAGACAGACGTAGAGATCGAGGAGCTGGCGCAGGGCCACATTGAGGGAACGGATGCCGCCGCCCACCGGCGTGGTCAGCGGCCCCTTGATACCCACCAGATACTTCTGGAACGCCTCGACCGTCTCGTCGGGGAGCCAGTTGCCGGTCTCGCGGAAGGCCTTTTCGCCAGCCAGCACCTCGTGCCAGACGATCTTCCGCTTGCCGCCGTAGGCTCTCTCGACCGCGGCGTCGAAGACGCGCACGCTCGCGCGCCAGATATCAGGACCGGTGCCGTCGCCCTCCACGAAGGGGATGATCGGACGGTCAGGAACGACCAGTTTGCCGTCCTTGATGGAGATGATCTCGCCTTCAGGGGCCGTGCGGGTAGCCATCCTCGTTTCTTCCTCCCAGGTAGACCTCTTGCCGGGGCGCCCCCCGTCTGCCGTCTGGACCGCTGGACGGCGACCAGGTGGCACGGAACGCTGCCTTGCGAACATAGGGGGGTGACCGGGCAGTATTATAGCCTAGAATGGCTGGTTATGCACGGGGGTGACGAAAGATCTTGGACGGCGCCTGGTTCCGTCGGGCTAACGTGAACATACGCCCTCGGCCAGGGGTGTGGGGCAACCGGGTTTCCCCACGCCCCCGCCCCGCAGGGGGATGGGGCAACCGGGTTCCCCCATCCCCCACCCGCGGGAGGGTCTGGGAGGGCAAAGCCCTCCCAGGAGAACCCTGTGATCCCCTTGCGGATGCAGGCCGGAGGCCCGCGCACCCGGGCCCCGACCTACGGGAGGGTCTGGGAGGGCTGCGCCCTCCCAGGAACAACCTTTTTTCATCTGATGTGAACATGGGCCACTGGAGCAGGGGTGTGGGGGAACCGGGTTGCCCCATGCCCCCGCCCGTGGGAGGGTTTGGCAGGGCTACGCCCCCCGAGAAGTCGGGTGTAGAGTTTTCCGGCGCATGCTCGCGTCGTATGCGCCACGTGGGGCATTGAGTCATGGCCAGAAAGTGGAATAAAATTACTGTTCGTGTATCTTTAATCGGT
>DAOTYR010000012.1:0-3488 GCA_034434655.1 Chloroflexaceae bacterium | reverse complement strand
CTCCCACCGGGTGGGGAGTATGGGGAAACCCGGTTTCCCCATCCCTCTGCGCAAAGGCTGCGCCCCGGAAACCCACCCACCGGGTGAGGGGATGGGGAAACCCGGTTTCTCCATCCCTCTGCGCAAAGGCTGCGCCCTTACCTTCCCGCGGGCGGGGGGATGGGGAAACCCGGTTTCCCCATCCCCCCGCTTGAGGGCGTAGCCCTCCCAAACCCTCCTGGGGGCGGGGGTATGGGGGAACCGGGTTCCGCCATGTTCACGTTAGCCGTCCATGCCGCCGGGCGGCACACCGCCCGATGCAAACCGGGAGATGGGGGAACCGGGTTCCCCCGTGTCACGTCAGGCGCCTAGCCGAGCATAGCGGCCAGGGCGGGCGCGTGGCGGCTGATTTCGGCGCGCAGGCGCAGCAACGCCAGTTCACCGGCGCGGGCCTCGATCATCAGGTCGAACGGGGGCAGGCCAGCGGTGGCGCGCAGCAGGCGTTCGAGGTCGCCGATGGCGACGAAATCGGCGTGCTGGCCGGGCCGGGGCGGCACAACGCGCGCGGGGGCGGGCGGGCGCGGCGGCAGCAGGTGCGCCTCGCTCCGCTGGCTGCTGAGGTGCACCTCGGGCCGCAGACCGCGAGGCCAGGTGGCCAGGGCCAGCCCCAGGGCCAGGGGCAGCGGCAGCCCCTCGGGGTTATGCAGTTCCCAGTGGAGCGTGTCGAAGACGATGGGCGCCCCGCAGCGCTGATGCAGCGCCAGCAGGCGCCCCAGGCTCGGCCCGGCGTGGCCGTGTTCCAGGGCCAGACGGGCGCGCGCCCGGGGCGAGAGGGCGGCATAGCGGGCCGCGAAGCGCGCGCCGGCCTGCTCATCGGCGGCCGCCGAGTTGAGATGGGCCACCACGATGCCCTCGGGTGGCCCCGGCGCCCGTCGCGCGTCGAGGGCCGCGAGCAGCGCCGCATACGCCTCGACCTCCGCCAGCGCCCCGGCCGCGGCCACATCATCGCGCGCGCCCAGGTCGAGCCCCGGCGCCAGGTGACAGCAGAGGCGCACTCCCGCCGCGGCGACGCGCTCGGCCAGCACCTCCAGCAGCGTCGCGCACTCCGCGAGTTGAGCGTAGATCACGCCCATATCCAGCGCCAGCCCCAGACGGTAGTAGCGCACCCCCAGCCGCTCGAGGCGGGTAAGGGTGTCGCCCAGGCGGGTGAGGGTCAGGCTCAGATGCGAGGTTGCCCTGTGTCCGGGCGCGCTCGCTTCGGGCTGCCCAGGCATGCGCCCGCCGAAGCCCAGGCGGATCATCTGCGACCTCTGCAGTGCCTTTCAATTGACAGGACGTACGCGGTGGAGGGGTGCGGGGAGGCTTCGCCTCCCCGCATACCCCTTTTCCCGCCCGCGGCGGCCAGGCGGCCTGGCGCAACCCCCACGGCCCCCCCGCCGCGGGCGGGTAACAACCGCCTGGGGGACCACTCCCCGCCGGAAGGCGACCGTGTACCTCCTAACGTGAAAATAAGCTGCTGGGGCAGGGGAATGGGGAAACCGGGTTTCCCCATTCCCCCACCCGCGGGAGGGTTTGGGAGGGCTGCGCCCTCCCAAGAACAAACGTATGTTCATTGCGGCTTTGTGCGGCGGAGCCGCATGGACGACTATTATGTGAATGGTATTGGACCTAACCGCCCCTCGCGGCGACCTGCTCGCGCGCCTCGCGCTCGCGCAGCAACGGCAACTCCAGGCTGTCCCACAGGGCCAGGTAACTGGCCTCGATGATGTTCTGGGACGCGCCAACAGTGGACCAGCGCTCGTCGCCCCGGGCGCTCTCGATCAGCACCTGCGGCGTGGCCGCGGTGCCCAGGTGCGCGTCAATGATACGTACTTTATAGTCTACCAGCCGCACTTCCGCAAGGATGGGATAGTGCGGCAGCAGGGCCTTGCGAATGGCGGCGTCGAGGGCGTTGACCGGACCGTGGCCCTCGGCGGCGGTGTGCATCACCTCGTCCCCGATCCGCACCTTGACCATCGCCTGGGAGGCGATGGCGCGGTCGCCGCGCTTCTCGACGAACACCGTAAAATCGAGCAACTCAAAGGGCGGCTGGTAGTCCTGGGCGCTACGACGCACCAGCATCTCGAAACTGCCCTCGGCCGCCTCGAACTGGAAGCCGCGATGCTCCAGTTCCTTGATGCGCTGCACCAGGCCCCGCTCGGCGCCGTTGAGGCGCAACCCCAACTCCTCGGCGCGCATGCGCACATTGCCGCGCCCCGCCAGTTCGCTGACCACGACCCGCTTGCGGTTGCCGACCAGGGCCGGGTCTATGTGCTGGTAGCTCGACTCGACCTTCTCGATCGCCGCGACGTGGATGCCGCCCTTGTGGGCGAAGGCGCTGCGCCCGACATAGGGCGCGTGGTGGTCGGGGTTGAGGTTCGCCACCGCGGCAACAAAGTGCGACACCTCGGAGAGACGCCGCAACTGTTCCGGCGCGACGCAGCAGTAGCCCAGCTTGAGTTGGAGATTGGCGATCAGCGGGATAAGATCCATGTTGCCGCAGCGCTCACCGTAACCGTTGATCGTCCCCTGCACATGGATGGCCCCCGCCTCCACCGCGGCCATGGCGTTCGCCAGGGCCAGGCCGCCATCGTTGTGGGTGTGGATGCCGATCTGTGGGCCGTCCGCGCCGAAACGCTCGCGCACCCGCCGCACGAGCGCCGCCACATCCCCGGGCAACGAGCCGCCATTCGTATCGCAGAGCACCAGACAATCCGCGCCCGCGCCCGCGGCGGCTTCCAGCGTGCGCAGGGCATACTCCGCGTCGAGGCGGTAACCATCGAAGAAGTGCTCCGCGTCGTAGATCACTTCCTTGCCCAGCGCCTTGAAAAAGGCCACCGAGTCGGCGATCATTGCCAGATTCTCGGCCAGAGTCGTCTCCAGCACCTGTTCAACGTGCAGCACGGAGCTTTTGCCGACCAGGGTGACCACGGGGGTGGCGGCCTCGAGCAGGGCGCGGATGTTCGCGTCGGCTTCGCAGGCGCTCCCGGCGTGGCGCGTGGCCCCGAAGGCGCTCACCCGGGCGTGCCGCAACCCCAGGGCGGGCACGCGCTGGAAGAACTCGGCATCCTTGGGGTTGGACCCCGGCCAGCCGCCTTCGATGTAATGCACCCCCAGTTGATCGAGCACCCGGGCGATCTTGAGCTTATCGTCGCACGAAAGCGCCAGGCCCTCGCGCTGGGCGCCATCGCGCAGGGTGGTGTCGTAGAGCAAGATTTGCACGGCCATGCCTCCAGGAATACGTCTGCCGGACTTGCCTTGGACGGCGCGCGGGCGGCGGGGTGTCGCCGACCGGCCTGCGGATCTCGTCGGAGAGGGATTGGGGGAACCTGGGTTTCCCCGGACCCCGGCCCGCGAGAGGGTTTGGGAGGGTTAATGGTCTTTGAATACATCATCCGCTATCGCCCGCGCAGGCGGGCTTCGCATTCCGTAGCCGAGGGCGTATGGTCTTTGAAAAAATAATCCGCTCT
>DAOTYR010000011.1:0-2672 GCA_034434655.1 Chloroflexaceae bacterium | reverse complement strand
GGTAGGCCGCTGAAGGTCGCCGCTGACCGCTGCCGCCACACTGCCTGCCTCGAATCGCGAAATGGATAACGGTAACGGAATGCACAAGTCTCTTCGTCTATTATAGCCGACGCGCAGTTACAGGGTAGTTACAAATTTCACCTTGTGGCGAAGATTTCCGTGATGCGAAAAACTCGCCGGCGCCGCCCACCCCGCGCGAGCGCCGCTCCCGTGAACCTGGGGGAACCAGGTTCCCCCTACCCCGGTTTGCATCGGGCGGTGTGCCGCCCGACGGCATGGACGGCTAACGTGAACATGGGGGAACCAGGTTCCCCCATACCCCCGTTTTCATTGGGCGGTGTGCCGCCCGGCGGCATGGACGGCTGATTTGAAAAATTGTGTCTAAACAGTATCTGGACCCTATGGAATTATACCCCCTGGTCGCCTTCTGTGGGACGGAGAAGTGCGTGGGGGGCAGGGCTAACTGAGCGTGGGGGAACCAGGTTCCCCCACACCCCCGCCCGCAGGAGGGCCTGGCCCTCCCGCAGGCGGGCTTCGCATCCCCTAGCCGAGGGCTTCAGCCCCACGGCCAGCTCGGTGGTCACCCATGGTCCTGGGCCATCCCCCGGTCGCGCGGGTCGGCCAGAAGCGTGGCCGGCGCGGCGCGCTGGCCGTCGGCGCTTCTGGGGGCAATCACCACGATGCTCTCCTTCCGCAGCACCAGCCGCACCGGTGTGCCGGGGGGCAGCGGCAGGGTGGTGTATGACGAGGCCGGATGGGCCACCTCGACCAGGTGGCCGTCGCCGAGGGCCACGCGCAGGTGGTGCAGGTGCCGTCCGGGCCGTCGTTCGACCACCCGTCCGTCCAGCAGGTTCTGCCCGAGCATGCGGTTCAGGGGGCGATCGGGGTAGATCAGCCGGATATCTTCCGGGCGAATGTAGGCCGTCACCTCCGCGCCTGGCGGCAGATCCAGCGGCGGCGCAGCCAGCAGCCTGCCATCCCAGTCGAGCACCGTCTGCGCCGGGGTGACCTCGACCACGCGCGCCGCGATCGCATTGGGGATCCCCAGGATCTCCAGGACCCGCCGGTTGGCCGGGCGGGTGAAGACATCGTCCAGTTGCCCGATCTGCTCGACCCGCCCGTCGCGCACCACGGCGAGGCGGTGGCCCACGGCGAAGGCATCGTCGAGGTTGTGGGTCACGTAGATCACGATCAACCGCTGCTCGGCCTGGAGGGCGCGCAGATCGGCGTGGAGGCGCTCGCGAATGCGGCGGTCCAGCGCCGAGAAGGACTCGTCGAACAGGAGCACGCGCGGCTCAGCCGCGAGGGCGCGGGCAATCGCCACGCGCTGCTGCTGGCCGCCCGAGAGTTCGTGCGGCATGCGCCGGGCCAGGTGCTCCAGGCGCATGCGCTCCAACAGCGCCATGGCCCGCGCGTGGGCGTCGCGCCGTCCGGCCAGGGGAAAGGCCACGTTCTCCAGCGCGGTCAGATGGGGAAAGAGGGCGTACTGCTGAAAGACATAACCCACCCGCCGCTTGCGCGCCGGAAGATGGACCGAACGCGCCCCCGCCTCGCGCCGGAAGAAGAGCGTGTTATCGAGCGCGATCCGTCCCCGATCCGGGCGCATCAACCCGGCAATGGCCTGGAGCGTCTGGGTCTTCCCGGCCCCCGACGGCCCGAAGAGCACCAGGATCTCCGCCCCGACGCTGAACTGCATCTGGAGCAGCATCGGCCCGAGGCGTTTTTCGAACTCGACCTGTAGCTGTGGGCCCATGGATCGCCCCCTGTGCGACTGTCCATATACGGCGATCGCCTGAATTGGTCCCATTTGCATGGGTTGGCGCCTCTTTCTTATGGGCAGAGGTCGTCCCGCCCTCGTCGCGTCTCTGCGGGCAAGCTGCCCGCGCTCCCAGGAGACATGTGAACACGTCCCTGGCCTCGGCCAGCGCACGTGGTGTGCCCGATAACGTTCTGGGAGGGCAGGTCCTCCTGGCGGGGGCGAGGCGCATCACTCCTCAACCGCATCCGAGCGGGCCTCGCGGCGCGCGCGCTGCGGCGGCGGTTCCAGCCAGCGCACCCAGAGCAGGCCGGCGAAGGCCAGGCCGGTCATCACCAGCACCATCAGGTGCGCGTCGGCATAGCGCTGGGCCTGGACGGCATCGTAGATCGCCACCGGCAGGGTCTGGGTCCGTCCCGGAATATTGCCGGTGACCATCAGCGTCGCGCCGAATTCGCCGAGGGCCCGCGCCCCGCCGAGGATCATGCCCGCCAGGATGCCCCGCCGGGCCAGCGGCAGGGTGATGCGCCAGAAGATGCGCCACTCGCTCGAACCCAGGGTGCGGGCGGCATTTTCCAGCACCGGGTCAACATTCGCCAGCGCCGCCCGGCTGCTCTGGATCATCAATGGCAACCCGACCACCGTTGCGGCCACCACGGCGGCCGGCCAGGTGAACAGGAGGCGCACATTGAACCATTCTACCAGCGGGCTGCCGCGACCCAGGGCCAGCAACAGATAGTAGCCGATCACGCTTGGCGGGAGCACCAGCGGCAGCAGGAGGAGCGTCTCGATGACGATCTGCCCCGGCAGCCGGACGCGGGTGAGCAACAGGGCCAGCGCCAGACCGACCACGGTGATGCAGACCGTAGCAATCGTCGTTACCTGGACGGAGAGCCAGAAGGCGGGCCAGTTCATT
>DAOTYR010000010.1:0-8329 GCA_034434655.1 Chloroflexaceae bacterium | reverse complement strand
GGGGGGAGGAGCCGGGTGCCCCCAGCGGGGGAGGGTCAGGGAGGGGGCGGTCACCGTGCCCGCGGCGCCGTGGCGCGGGCGGGACGCCCGCGCTCCCAGGTCATGGTCATCGCGGCGGTGTGCGGCGGAGCCGCATGGACGGCTGCGGTGACCATCGTGCGCAGGGTTCAGCCCCCCCTCCCAGCCTCCCCCCGCTGGGGGGAGGCGCCGGGTGTCCGCCCCCAGCGGGGGAGGGTCAGGGAGGGGGCGGTCACCGTGCCCGCGGCGCCGTGGCGCGGGCGGGACGCCCGCGCTCCCAGGTCATGGTCATCGCGGCGGTGTGCGGCGGAGCCGCATGGACGGCTGAGGTGACCATCGTGCGCAGGGTTCAGCCCCCCTCCCAGCCTCCCCCCGCTGGGGGGAGGAGCCGGGTTCCCGCCCCCGGCGGGGGAGGGTCAGGGAAGGGGCGCAACCCCTGCCTGGAGGCGGGCCGGCGTAGGGGCGGGGAAACCCCGCCCCTACGCCGCTGGTCCCGGCTTCTCTCGCCCGGAGGTTCCCGGGGCGCACCCCTCCTAACGTGAACCTACGCCCTCGGCGAGGGGGGATGGGGCAACCGGGTTTCCCCCTACCTCCACCCGGTGGGAGGGTTTGGGAGGGCGCAGCCCGCAAGCAGGGGATGGGGCAAGCGGGTTTCCCCATCCCCTCGCCCAGCGGGAGGGCGTGGGCGAGCGCAGCCCCCGCGCGAATGCGGGCCGGAGGCCCGCGCACCCGGGCCCCTGCCCGCGGGAGCGATGGTCGCTCAGCCTTTGGTGATGCCAGCGGCGGGAGTCAGCCCCTCCCCGGCGAACTGCAACTGGTAGAGCCGGTAGTAATAGCCGCGCCGGGCCAGTAACTCCTCGTGGCTGCCATCCTCGACCACGCGGCCCTGATGCAACACGATGATGCGGTCAACGTGCCGGATGGTGCTGAGGCGATGGGCGATGATGATGCTGGTCCGGCCCCTGAGCATGCGTTCCAGCGCCGTCTGGATCAGGGCCTCAGTTTCGGTGTCGACGCTGCTTGTGGCTTCATCGAGCACCAGCAACACCTCGGGGTTGAACGCCAGCGCGCGGGCGAAGGCCAGCAACTGCCGCTGGCCGACCGACAGGTTCGCGCCCCGCTCACGCACTTCGTGGTTGTAGCCGCCCGCGAGCCGCTCGATGAACGGCGCCGCGTTCACCAGTTCGGCGGCCCGGCGCACCTGCTCGTCCGTGATGGCCTGGTTGTGCAGGCGGATGTTGCTGGCAATCGTCCCCGAGAAGCAAACGGGGTCCTGGGGCACCGCCGCCACGTGACGCCGCAGTTCGCGTTGCGGCAGGTCGCGAATGTCCACCCCATCGAGGGTGATCGCGCCCTCTTGCACGTCGTAGAAACGGGCAATCAGGCTCACCAGGCTGCTTTTGCCCGCGCCGGTGGCGCCGACCACCGCCACGGCCTGCCCGGCGGGAATGGTCAGCGAGATGCCCTTGAGCACCGGTTCGGCGGGATCGTAGCCGAAGGTGACATTGTGAAAGGCGATCTCGCCGCGGACGGGGGTGGGCAGCGTGGCCGGGCGGATGGGGTCGCGTACCTCTGCTTCGGTGTCGAGCACGCCGAAGATGCGCTCGGCGGAAGCCATGGCCGCCTGGAGCACGGTATAGCGTTCGGCAAGGTTGCGGATAGGCTGGAAGGCGCGCTCGGTGTAAAGGATGAAGGCCGCCAGGGCGCCCAGGGTGGCCCATCCTGCCAGCACGCCCTGGCCCCCGCCGTAGAGCAGGGCCGCCGTGGCGATGGCGGCCATCAGTTGCACCGAGGGCAGAAAGAGGGCGAAGATCACCACCGAGCGCAGGTTCGCTTCGACATAGGCGGCGTTCAATGTATGAAAGCGCGCCCGGCTGTCCCGCTCGCGGCCAAAGAGCTGGGTCACCAGCACCCCGCCGATCTGCTCGTTCAGATAGGCGTTGATCTGTGCCAGCCGCTGCCGCACCAGGCGATAGGTCGCGCGCATCAGCCGCTGGTAGATCGCAACGATCAGCGCCAGAACCGGCAGCGTCGCCAGGCTGATCAACGCCAGGCGCCAGTTCAGCGCGAACATGATCGTCACAATGCCGATCAGGGTGACCAGGTCGGCCAGGATCAAGATCAGGCCCTCGGTGAGGAACTCGTTGAGGGCTTCCACGTCGTTGGTGATCCGCGTGAGCAGGCGCCCGACCGGGTTGCGGTCAAAGAAGCTCAGGCTGAGGCGCTGGATGTGCCGGAAGAGCGTGACGCGCAGATCCTGCATCACCGTCTGGCCGCCGCGGCGACAAAGGTGAACACCGCGGTCGCCGAGCCATTCAGACCAGGACCGAGGACCTGGCGCACCGCGCTGAGATCGTTGGTGGCGCGGGCCATCAGGTCGCCGGTATGGTTGCGGCCGAAGAACGCCTGGTCCAGCCGCAGATAGTGGGCAAAGAGCGCGGCGCGCAGGTCGAACTCGATATGGAAGGCCGTACCGGAGAACAACATGCGCTGGAGGAAGCGGAAGCATCCCTCGGCGAGGGCCGCCATGATCAGCAGGCTGCTGTAGCGCACCAGGCTGGCGGCGGCGAACTGGCCGGCGGCGAAGGCGTCCACGGCCAGGCGCAGCACGAAGGGGCCCAGGGCGCTGACGGCGGCGGCGATGGAGGCGCAGAGAGCGCCGGCCAGCAGGCGCCAGCGGTAGCGGGCGACGAAGGGCAGCAGGTGACGCAGATGGGTCATGGCGCGAACCTCGGGGCGAGCGACGGGCGCGGAACGGCGCGCGGAAACGCGCGCGGCGACGGCATCGCAGGGAGTATAGCACCGGTGCGGGGCGAAGGGGTCAGTCACGCGACGGATGTTGACCAGAGCGGGCCGGTTTGTAGCCGGATCGCCACTTTTTGCTTAAAAGCAACGATTGACAATTTTTCTTGCCTTCTATATAATTTAGGGCAGTATAAGGTATTTACATCCTATACCTTTCCCGCTGTGCAACTCCCGCCGTGAGGGTGGAGGGAGGGGCATGCAACGCCAGGATCGCGAGGTGTGCCTGGCGCCCGGTCAGTGGTCCTATTGTAGTAGCTGGAGGTTCATCCATGCGCGAAGAAGACAATCTGGTCCCCCCGAAATGGCGGTCGCTGTTCAACAACCAGGACTGGCTGATGCACGACATCGTCGTGAAGTCGTTCTGGGCCTTTGGCGTGATCGCCGCGATCGCGCACCTGCTGGTGTGGCTGTGGCGTCCGTGGTTGAGCGCCGGTCTCTGAGGCCGGGTAAGCAGGTGGTGTCGTTGTAATGGTTTGCCTTCCAACGTAAGGAGCGGCCTATGCCTCCACGCAGTCCAGTGCGCACCAACATCGTCCTTTTTACGATCCTGGGTTTCGTTGTCGCGCTGCTGATCCACTTCATCGTGCTCAGTTCGGTTCGCTACAACTGGCTCGACAACCTGACTCCAGCAGGCACGCCCGCCGGCGTCTTGATCCTGCACTACCTGGGCGCCCTGCTCGGCTGAGACCCGTGGCGCCCGGCGCTCGACGGCGGCTGGAGCACCACGGGGTTGGCAACAACCGCCAGCAGGGGGTGCTGGCGGTTGTTGCCATCTTACGGCCCGGGATTATTCCGGTTTTTGCACATAGAACATTATTTGACCTTCCAAAGCATCGGGTGTATACTGACAGGTGCATGGTCAGGGTCAACCACTCTCGCTTTCCTTGGCGTTTTATCCGCGTCCCGCACTCCCCCGAGGCAGGCTGTGCAGCGCGACCGCCCTCCTGACGCCCTGACGTATATGTCGGAGCCGGCTGCCCCTGGTGCGGTGGCGCCGGGCTGCTGACCTGGAGCTCGAGGAGACCTCTATGCAAGCGCCAACCCGGCCCAGTGATCGACAGGCTGCGATCTTCATTTCGGTGGCCGTTGGCATCGTCGTTGCCGTGGTGACGACGGCAGTGTTCTGGTGGGTGTATAGCCTGGTGCTCGCCCCCGAACGCACCGCTGCCGCTATCGCCGCCGCGACCCCCTGGAGCCCGAGCGATGGCATTAAGGTGATCACCAGCGCGCAACCCAATACGCCCACCGATGGCCGCCAGCCATGGCTTGGCGAACAGGCCTGGACGGAAGGGGTTCAGGCTGGCCAGGCGTGGGTGCAGGCCAATCCGAACACGGTCAACGTGCAGGTGCTCGCCGGGATGACGTCGGCGCAGATCTGGACGTACATGCAACAGTACGTGTCCGGCGCCCTCGGGGTTGGATGCCAGTACTGCCATAACATCCAGAACTTCGCCAGCGACGAGTACCCGCAGAAGATCGCCGCCCGCAACATGCTCTACCTGGTGAGCGATGTCAACGCCGAGTTTATCGTGAACCTGCCCAACTGGCGCGGAAACTATGTGCAGTGCGCCACCTGCCATAACAACGCGCCCAACAACCTGGAGAGCGTCGGCGTCCAGTTCATCAAGAGCGTCCCCGATATTCTGGTGACGGTCGATCCGCTCGATGAGAACGGCGTGGCGATCACCGATCCGGCGCTCAAGCCCGAAGCCCTGCAACAGCCGATCAGTCTCCAGGACTCGGTGCTCTACTACCTCTACAACTACTTCGTCTGGAAACCGTTCGACCCCAATGTTCCCGAAAGCGGTCGTGGCGCCCTGGCGCTGACCTACGACGGCGGGCGTACTCAGGAGCAGGTGACCATCAACCAGAACGTGATGAACTACCAGTCCTGGTCGCTGGGCGTCGGCTGCACCTACTGCCACAACTCGCGCAACTTCGTTGGCTATGAGCTGGAGACGGCCAGCAATATCGCCAATTCGCAGTACGGCTACAACAAGCTCAAGGCCCAGCGCATGTTGCAACTCACCACCTGGCTGAAGGAGAACTGGACGACCTACGGGGCCATTCCCAAAGACGCCATTCCTTCCGAACTGGAAGGTGGCGCGAGCCGCTTCTCCTACCAGCAGATCGATGGGCAGTTCTACAACGTGCCGGGTTGCTACACCTGCCACCAGCGGGCAGCAATTCCTAAGGCGGCGATTAACCAGGCGGTGATCCCGGAAGGCGACACCGGGGTAGTGATCCTGCCGCCCATCCTGCGTGGAACGCCATAGGTGGCGGCGCGGGGCGCCATGATATTCGGCGCCCCGCGCTTCAACTCCCTGCCTAGAATCGAGCCGTCAATGAGTGACACCCACAAAGGCTCAAGCCTCGCTCCCGCGCCTACGCCGGCCACCCCCCCGCTCGCTTCGCCCGTTCCCGGCCTGCGCGGCACGCTCTCCCGCTCCATCACGCTGATGAAGCCGGTGACATGGTTCGCGCCCGCCT
Source organism: Chloroflexaceae bacterium (assembly GCA_034434655.1). Taxonomy (GTDB): domain Bacteria; phylum Chloroflexota; class Chloroflexia; order Chloroflexales; family Chloroflexaceae; genus JACAEO01. The sequence goes on along the minus strand of DAOTYR010000010.1, from coordinate 3,016 downwards.
GGGCTTTCCTCTGCGGCGCGGTCGCCAGCGGCGCCCTGTCGTGGCAGCTTGAGCCGATCAGCCGCCTGGCCCTCGGCATTCTGATGGCCGGCCCCATCCTCTGCGGCATGTCGCAGGTGGTCAATGATTACTGTGACCGCGACGTGGACGCGATTAATGAGCCCTATCGCCTCATTCCCTCCGGCCAGGTCAGCCTGCGCCACGTCCATATCCTGGCGCTCATCCTTACCTGGCTCGGCACCTCTATAGCTTTTATCCTCGGCGGCCAGGTGGCCCTCTTCGTCGGTCTTGGCCTCATCGCCGCGCTGGCCTACAGCCTGAAGCCCGTGCGCGCCAAGCGCAATGGCTGGATCGGCAATGCGCTGGTGGCCATCTCCTACGAGGGTCTGGCCTGGATGGCCGGTCACGTTGCCTTTGCCCCCCTCACCACCCAGAGCGTCGCGATTGCGCTGCTCTACTCCTTCGGCGCCCACGGCATTATGACCGTCAATGATTTTAAGAGCATGAAGGGCGACGCCGTGATGGGCATTCGCTCCATTCCGGTGCAGTATGGCAAGGTGGCCGCCGCGCGCATGGTGGTGACGATTATGGGCCTGGCCCAGATTGGCGTGATCGTGCTGCTCGTCGCCTGGGGCCATCCGATCGCCGCGGGTATAGTGTTCCTGCTCCTCGCCGCCCAGAGTGTTCCCAATGTGCGCTTCATCCGCGACCCGGAGCATAACGAGGTGTTCTTCAACGCCACTGCGATCATGCTCTACGTCTGGGGAATGCTGGCCGCGGCGATTGGCCTGGCTTCCTGAGGGTCGCTGCGCGACCGCGGCGAACGGGCGCTCCGCTGCTGGCAGGCGCCCCTTTCTTGGAGCGAGAACTGGGGGAATTATGACGCAACGTGTGGTGATTGTCGGCGCCTCGGTGGGTGGCGCCACGGCGGCTATTACGCTCCGTGGCCTGGGGATCGAGACGGTGCTGATCGAGCGCGAGCTGGCCAGAGCCAAGCCCTGTGGCGGCGCGGTGCCCCCCGCTGCCTTCAAGGAGTTCGATCTGCCCGCCACGCTGATTGACCGCAAGGTCACCCACTGTCTGGTGGTGTCACCCTCCGGCCAGGAGACCCACATTGATGTTGCCGGCAGCGTGCCCGGCGCCGACGATTATGTGGCTATGGTGCGCCGCGAGGTTTTCGACGGCTTCCTGCGCTCCCGCGCCCAGCAACGCGGCGCGGAGTTGATCCATGCCCAGCTTACCGGTCTGCGTGTCGAACGCCACGGGGTTACCGTCTCCTACCGGCGCATGGGCGATGGCAGCGAGCAAACCATCACCGCCGACGCGGTGATCGGCGCCGATGGAGCCTACTCCCCCACCGCGAAGTTCCTGCGCCTGCCCAATCTCCCTCGCGCGATCGCCCTGCAGGAACGCATCGCCCTGCCCGATCGCCAGATGGCTCGCTGGGAGCGGACCGCCGATCTCTACCTCGGCCACGATGTCAGCCCCGATCTCTACGCCTGGGCCTTTCCCAAACGCGACCATATCGCCGTCGGGGTGGGCGCGGGGCCAGGCCATACCGCCCGGGTCCGCACCCTGCTCGCCAATCTCAAGGCGCGTCTCGGCCCGGCCCTCGAAGGGGGCCGCGTGCTGTTGCGCGAGGCCCATGCGCTGCCTATGGAGCCCCGCAAGCATATGGCCTTCGACCGCGCCATGCTGATCGGCGACGCCGCCGGCCTCGTCGTGCACACGTCCGGCGAGGGGATCTACTGGGCCATGAAGAGCGGCCAGATTGCCGCCCAGGTGCTGGCCCAGCACCTCGACGTTCCCAGCGCCGCTCATCTGCGGGCCTACGAGCGGCTCTGGTGGGATCAGTACGGCTCGATGTACGCCTTCTTGCGCTGGTTGCAAACATGGGGCTACGGCAACGAACGGCAGATGGAGGTCTTTACCGAAATGTGCCGCAACCCCGATGTGCAACGCCTCACCTTCGATAGCTACATGCACAAGCAGATGGCCCCGGCGCCCTGGTTGGCCCAGCTCCGTATGACCTGGGACATCATTCGCGCCGAGGCGCGGAACTACCTCCACCGGCGCGCGCCCCTGCGCGAACAGCGCGCCTATGTTGCCGTGGGGGCCGGGGAACCCTCGTTTCCCTAACGCTCTACTCCACCACCAGCACCCCCTTCATCCCGGCAACGTAGTGCCCCGGGAAGGTGCAGATAAACTCATACGTGCCCGGACCGGGCGGCTGGAAGGTGAAGGTCACTTCCTCACCGGGGTCGAGCATTGGCGAGGTCACCAGCAGGCCAGGCGTGTCAGCGGGGGGAACCGCCCCGGCGGCGCTACGGGTCACCCGCACCTGGGCCTGCGCAACGTCGTTGACCGCCGAGGCCACCTCGTCGCCGCCCTGCACCAGCACCCAGTTGTGCTGCACGGCGGTAGCCAGGTTCTTGAAGGTCAATGTCACCGGACCGTTGGGCACGGTAACTCGATCCTTGTTGAAGATCAGCAAGGCGGCATCGGTGCCGATCTCAATCGGCGTGCCCGTGCCGGAGACCAGCGCCGGACCCAGCGGCTCGGTGGGGATGCCCGCGGCGCCGCCGGAAGGCGCGGTGGTTGGCTGAGCCGGCGCCGTTGTCGCGGCGGGAGCGGCGGTCGGCAGCACCGCCGGGGGCGCCGTCGGCAGCACGGCCGGCGGTCGCGTGGGTTGCGGCACGGCGGCCGTACCCTGACCTATGCTGCCTCCAAAGGCGATTGCCAGGAACAAACCCACCAGACCCACCGCCAGAGCCGCGATGATCAGCGACAACAGCGGGGGACCGCCAGCGCTACCGCCAGAGAACACGTTGTCGGTCGAGTCAAACCCGGGAATTCGCGGCCCGCCACCCTGCGGAGCTCTCCAGCTCATCTGGGCACCTCCATGTAATTCCGTTCTCGTGACAATCTGAACAGAGTCTAGTGTAGCATAAAAGCAAAAATCTGTTGCAGCGCGGGCCGGACCCGGGGTGTGACGTAACGTCTTGCACGTTCTTCC
>DAOTYR010000009.1:0-2691 GCA_034434655.1 Chloroflexaceae bacterium | reverse complement strand
CCCCTCTCCGAGGGCCTACGGTTCACGTGAGCGCCGGGCAACCCTGCGCCGATGGAGCGAGAGGATTTCCGGCGCAGTGGCATTGGCGCGCAGTGCGCCCTGTGGAAGGGCCTGGAGAAGTGTCGCGATTATAGCATACCAACCGGCGCGGTCCTGCCGAATCAACCGGGCAAGCGGCTTGCCCCAGGCTCCTCAGGCCCCGGCAGGGCCACCACCGCCATCCCCAACCCCAGCGTCCCCCAGAGCAAGGCGCTCATATGGCTGAACTCGATATTGAAGAAGTAGTGGTCGGCCAGACCGACGGCCAGGGCGGCGACCACGCCGGCCTGGCAGCCGAGGAGCCAGTTGACCCGTTCATCATCGAGGGCGGGCAGGCTGGCGATGGTGCGCGCGAACCAGGCGGCAACGATGCCCAGAAACGCCGCCAGGCCCACCAGCCCCATGCGCTGGGCGATGGCCAGGTAGATGTTGCTCACCCCGGCGGTCAGGTCGAGATCAGGCGCCTGGCCGAACCCGATGCCGAAGAAGGGGTAGCGTTGAATGATGGCGATCGCGTTGCGAAACTCGGCCAGGCGCATCTGCTGAGCCTGGTCGCGGAACTGCAACCCGCTGACCAGCCGCTCGATGAAGGCCCCGGCGTACCCCAGGCCAAAGAGCAGCAGGGCGCCCAGCAGGGCGGCGGCGATGATGCCCCACCAGAGGCGGCGATAGCGCAGCGTGGCCAGGTAGGCCGCCGCGATGATCAGCCCGAGCAGCGCCGCCCGCGAGAAGGTGAGCAGCAGAGCCAGGAGCATCACGGCGACAAGCGCGCCCAGCAGCCAGCGGCGCATCACCGGCCGGCGGGCCACCAGTTGCGCCGCGGCCAGGGCCAGCACCAGGGCCAGCATGCCGCCGAAGCTGTTCGGGTCCACTGCGAAGCCAATCGCCCGCTCCAGCCCGGCGGGGTCGTCCTCGACGAAGCGCAGGACGCGCCCGCTGGTGGGGTAGCCCAGCGGCCCGAGACTGAGCAAGATGCGCAGGGTCAGGTCGGCGTTCAACGCCCAGAGGACCAGGCCGATCAGGGCCGCCAGGCTGCCGCTGAGGATCAGGCCGCGCAGGATCAGGCGGGCCTCGGCGCGGGTGCGCACGCAGTTGATCACGCTGAAGTAGAGCAGCACGCCCAGCACATACTTGGCGTAGTTGTGCAGCGTCGCCGGATCGGGCAGGCCGCGGGCGCCCAGGTAGAGCGAGAAGAAGGTCAGGCCAAGGAAGGCCAGGATGGGCAGGCCCAGCGGGCTGAGCCGCAGTTCGAACCCGGTGGGGTGGGCCAGCATGCGCAGCACCCACACCCCGAGCAGCGCGAGGAGGGCCAGGGTCAGGAAGTTGGGAGTGATGATCGCCTTGAACGGCAGGGCAGCGAAGGGCAGCACGGCGCTGATGGCGAAGACGCTGAGCAGGCCGGCCGACGTGGATACGAGGATCGCATAGCCGGCCAGCAGCGCAAGCATGCCCGCCAGAACATAGAGCGGCCCGAAGGCCGCCGCTCCGCCGACGATCCCGCCCAGCGCCAGGGCCAGCGCGGCGACGCGCCCCGGCGATTGCGCCAGGTTCAGGCGCCGGCGCGCCCCGGTATCAACCCGCACACCCATCATCCATAGGGCATATTCGAGATGCGCATGAGCTTATCCCAGCGATGGGTAGCATCAATATAGCGCACCGTGCCGGAGCGGGAGCGCATCACCACGCTGTGGGTGCGGGCGCCGCCGCCGAAGTACTCCGTGCCGCGCAGGAACTCGCCGGGGGTGATGCCGGTCGCGGCGACGTAGACATTTTCGCCTTTGACCAGATCGCTGGTCGTGTAGACCTTGTTGACATCAATGCCCAGTTCGGCGACCCTGGCGCGCTCCTCATCATTGCGGGGCCAGACCTTGCACTGGATCTCGCCCCCCAGGCACTTGAGCGCGGCCGCAGTGATCACCGCCTCGGGCGCGCCGCCGATGCCCATGAGGATGTCGGCTGGCGGGTTCTCGATGGCGGTCATGATCCCGGCGCTGACATCGCCGTGGAGGATCAGCTTGATCCGCGCCCCCGTCTCGCGGATCTCTTTGATCAACTCCTTGTGCCGGGGACGATCCAGCACCACCACGGTCACATCTTCGAGTTGCTTGCCGAGCGTGCGAGCGACGGCGCGCACATTGTAGGCCACCGGCGCGTTGATGTCGATCACCCCGCGGGCGCGCTCGCCGACGGCCAGCTTGTCCATGTAGGCGATGCCCTGCCAGTTGTAGAACGACCCGCGTTCGGCAATGGCCACGATGGCGATGGCGCCGGGCATGCCCTCGGCCAGCAGCGTCGTGCCTTCGACCGGATCGACGGCCACGTCCATTTCAGGACCTTCGCCGCTGCCCAGGCGTTCGCCGATGTACAGCATCGGCGCTTCGTCTTTTTCTCCTTCGCCGATCACCACCACGCCGTTCATTGGCACGCTGTCGAGCGCGTAGCGCATCGCATCGACGGCGGCCTGGTCGGCGCGGTTCTTGTCGCCGCGTCCCATCCAGCGGCCGCTACGCAGCGCTGCGGCCTCTGTGGCACGCACCAGGTCCATGCCCAGATTACGCTCGATCCGCATGGGTCCCTCCAGGTACGGTTGATGGCGCCATGGCTCCAGATTGTAGCACAGGCCCGGGTTGCTGTCGAACGACGGAGAAGGGC
>DAOTYR010000008.1:0-4876 GCA_034434655.1 Chloroflexaceae bacterium | reverse complement strand
TTCATCCTGTTCGTGTGCGGCGCAGCCGCATGGACGGCTGACGGGCACAGCATTAGTATAAATTCGGTTAAAGGATTGGCAAGGATGACAATGGTCCCGACTGTCCCGCTCTGTGGGTAAGACGGGACGTACGGTCGCCTGTCGGGGGAAAGGAGGAAGGGGTGCGCTTGCCGCAGCCGGGGTTGTATGCTACGATGACACACTGTCCCATGACTATTATCAGCGTGACGACCCACGAGCCTGCAGGCCCGACTATGGACTGGATCGTCGTCCGTGGCGCCCGCGAGCACAACCTGAAGAACATTGATGTGCGTCTCCCGCGCAACCGGCTCGTGGTGATCACCGGTCTGTCGGGTTCGGGCAAAAGCTCGCTGGCCTTTGACACCATCTTTGCCGAGGGGCAGCGCCGGTATGTCGAGAGTCTTTCGACCTATGCGCGCCAGTTTTTCGGGCAGATCGAAAAGCCCGATGTCGACTCGATTGACGGCCTCTCGCCGGCCATCGCGATCGATCAGAAGAGCGGCAGTCGCAATCCTCGCTCGACGGTCGGCACGGTGACCGAGATCTACGACTTTCTGCGCCTGTTGTTCGCGCGTATCGGCCAACCCCACTGCCCGCAGTGCGATCGCCCGCTGACCCGCCAGACGCCGCAGCAGATCGTGGATGCCCTCCTGGCCCTCCCCGACAGTAGCCGCGTGCTCATCCTGGCCCCCGTGGTGCGCAGCCAGAAGGGCGAGCATCAGGCCGTCTTCGACGATCTGCGCCGACGCGGCTTCGTGCGCGCGCGCGTGGATGGCAATGTGCACGATCTGGACGAGCCGCCGAAGCTGGAGAAGTATCGCTCCCACAGCATCGAGGCGGTGGTGGATCGGCTGGTGATCCGGCATCCGCCCGGGAACGCTTCGCCGGCCACCCATCCCGACCGCGCGCGTCTGAGCGACTCGGTGGAAGCGGCGTTGAAACTGGGCGGCGGGCAGATGCTGGCCCAGATTGTCGGCGGCGAGGAACTGACCTTCTCGGAGCAGTACGCCTGCCCCGTGCATGGCGCGGTGAACCTGGGGAGCCTGGAACCGCGCGACTTCTCCTTCAACAACCCCCGGGGCGCCTGTCCCGTATGCGGAGGGCTGGGGGTGGTCCAGGAACTCGACCCGGCCCTGGTGATCCCGGATCGGAACAAGTCGCTGCGCGAGGGCGCGGTGGCGCCCTGGGCCGAGGGGAGCAAGGCCAGCCGGCGGTACTACGAGGATCTGCTGGAGTCGCTGGCCGAGCACCTGGGGTTCTCGCTCGATGCGCCGCTGCGCGCGCTGCCGCCCGAGGCGGTTGGCGCGCTGCTCTACGGCACCAATGGCGAGGCCCTTACCCTGCGCTACCATATCGGCGGCAAGACCCGTGAGGTGCAGGCGCCCTTCGAGGGGGTCATCCCCAACCTGCGGCGGCGCTTCGCCGAAACCCGCGACGAGGCCGAGCGTGAGGCCCTGGCGCGCTACATGACGCCACGACCATGCGGGGCCTGCGGCGGAACCCGCCTGCGCCCCGAGGTGCGCGCCGTCACCGTCGCCGGGCACACCATTGCCGCCATCACGCGGATGAGCGTGGCCGGGGCGCTGGATTGGGCCGAAGGACTGCTCGAGGCGATTGGGGACCGCGCGCGTCAACCGCCGGAAGGGCCAGGGCCAGATATGCGCGGGAACGGGGGAGCAGCGGCGCCGCATGGCCAGCGCGATGGTCCACGGGGTTCCGGCGCTAGCGCGGCGGGGCAGCGCCCGGGGCCGCAGGCCAGGTTCAACGAGCGCCAGAAGCTGATCGCCGCGCCGATTGTGCGCGAGATCCGCAACCGGCTGGCCTTTCTCTGCGACGTTGGCCTGGGCTACCTGGAACTGGATCGCTCGGCGGTCACCCTGTCGGGAGGCGAGAGCCAGCGCATCCGCCTGGCAACCCAGGTCGGCGCCGGTCTCTCTGGCGTGCTCTATGTGCTCGATGAGCCGAGCATCGGCCTGCACCCGCGTGACCACGAGCGCCTGCTGCGGACGCTGCTGCGTCTGCGCGATCTGGGCAACAGCGTGCTGGTGGTGGAGCACGACGAAGCGACGATCCGCGCCGCCGACTGGGTGGTTGACATCGGCCCCGGGGCAGGCGAAGCCGGGGGCGAAGTGATTGCCAGCGGCCCCCTGGCGGAGATCATCGCCGAACCCCGCTCGCTGACCGGCCAGTACCTCAGCGGCAAGCGACGCATCCCCGTGCCGCGGCAGCGCCGCAGCGGCAACGGCAAGCGCCTGGAGATCCGCGGCGCTCGCGAGCATAACCTCCAGGGCATCAACGTGAGCATTCCCCTGGGAACCTTCGTGGTCGTGACCGGGGTGAGCGGGAGTGGGAAGAGCAGCCTGATTATGGACACGCTCTACCCGAAGGCGGCCCAGGTCCTGCACGGCGCCCGCGGGCGCGCCGGCGCCCACGACGCCATCCACGGCCTCGAACATCTCGACAAGGTCATCAGCATTGACCAGAGCCCGATCGGGCGCACGCCGCGCTCCAATCCCGCCACCTACACCAAAGTGTTTGACCCTATCCGGGCGCTCTTCGCCGCCACGCCCGAGGCGCGCGCGCGGGGCTATGACGCCTCGCGCTTCAGTTTCAACGTCAAGGGCGGACGCTGCGACGCCTGCGACGGCGAGGGGTTGATCCAGGTGGAAATGCAGTTCCTCCCCGACCTGTTCGTGCCATGCGAGGTCTGCGGCGGCACGCGCTACAACCGTGAGACGCTCGACATCCGTTACCGCGGCAAGACTATCGCCGAGGTGCTGGATATGACGGTGGAAGAGGCGGCGGACTTTTTCGCGCGGGTGCCGGCGATCAACGAGCGGCTCCAGGCCCTGCGCGATGTTGGATTGGGCTATGTGCGCCTCGGCCAGGCCGCCACAACCCTTTCCGGCGGCGAGGCCCAGCGCATCAAACTGGCCGGCGAACTGGCGCGGCGCGCCACCGGGCGCACCCTCTACATTCTCGACGAGCCGACCACCGGCCTGCACTTCGCCGACATCGAACAACTGCTCGGGGTGTTGCAGCGGCTGGTGGACAGCGGCAATACCGTCGTGGTCATTGAACACAACCTCGACATGATCAAAAGCGCCGACTGGGTGATTGACCTCGGCCCCGGCGGCGGCAACGACGGCGGGCGGCTCGTGGGCAGCGGCACGCCTGAGCAGATCGCCGCCCTTCCCGACTCCTTCACCGGCGCCTATCTGCGCCCGCACCTCGCAGCCACGCTTCGGAGCTAGCGGCCCCAGGCCGCCGGCGCGATGGTCAAATGAACTTGACCGTTCGCCTCGACACGGGACCCCGGGGGTGGCTGTGGAGGGACCTGGCCCCTCCACACCTCCCCGCCAGACGGTCAAGCGCAAACCACAGGTTTTGAAACATGCCTAAAATGGTATATAACATTATGGCACCCATGCGCATCGGGCTTGACGCGCGTTACACCACGGACCACTTTCCCGGCATCGGGCGCTACACCCTCAGCCTGGCCGAAGCCCTGGCGGAGCTGGAGCACGAGCATACGCTGGTGCTCATCGTGGACCCGCGGGCGCAGAAAGGGCGCTACGACCCTGCGGCGCTGCGCGCCCTGCCGCGAGTAGAACTGGCCGAGGCGCGGGTCGCCCCGTTTTCGGCGGCCCAGCACCTGGCCCTGCCCGCCCTGGCGCGCCGTTTGCGCCTCGATGTCTTGCATTCCCCCTACTACATCAAACCCTACCTGGGATTGCCTTGCCCCTCGGTGGTGACGATTTACGATCTGATCGGCTGGCGTTTCCCGCGGACCCTCTCGCGGCGCGGCCGGCTGTTGTATCGCTTGAGCATGGCGCTCGCGGCCCGCACCGCGACCCGCCTCATCACAATCTCGGAGAGTGCGCGCGCCGACATCGCCCACGTCTACCGTCTGTCGCCAGAACGGATCGCGGTGACCCCCCTTGCCGCCAGCCGGCGCTTTCGGCCCCAGGCGCCCGAGGCCATCGCGGCGGTGCGTCAGCGCTACCACCTGCCGGAACGCTACATCCTGTATGTTGGATCCAATAAACCGCACAAAAACCTCGAACGGCTGGCGCGGGCCTGGCGCAAGGTGCTTGAAGAGGCGCCCGAGGCGTCCGCAGGCGTGGCGCTGGTCATTGCCGGCCACGAAGATCCCCGCTACGACGACGCGCGCCGCTTCGTGGCCGAACACCAGCTCGAGGCGCGGGTGCGCTTCGCGCCCAATGTGGCCGAAGCCGATCTCCCGGCGCTCTACAGTGGCGCGACGGTGTTCGCCTTTCCCTCGTACTACGAAGGTTTTGGATTGCCGCCGCTGGAGGCGATGGCCTGTGGCGCGCCGGTGCTCTGCGCCTACGCCTCCAGCCTGCCCGAAGTGGTGGGCGATGCCGCGTTAACAGTGGACCCCTTCAACGTGCACGAACTGGCGGAGGGACTGGCGCGGTTGCTGAGCAACCCCGGATTGCGTCGCACCCTCAGCGCGCGAGGCCGGGGCCGGGCAAGCCTGTTCTCCTGGCGCCGCACCGCGCTCGAAACCCTGCGGGTGTATGAGAGCCTGACGTGAAAATAAGCTGCTCACCTATGCGCGCATGCGGCGCTGACCCCCCCTCCTAACCTCCCCCCGCTGGGGGAGGAGCCGGACTCCCTCCCCCCAGCGGGGGGAGGGCTGGGGAGGGGGGCCGTCACCGTGCCCGCGGAGACGCGACGAGGGCGGGCCGCCTGCGCTCCCAGGCGATGTTCATCGGGCGTTGTGCGGCGGAGCCGCATGGACGGCTAACGTGAACATGGGGGAACCAGGTTCCCCCATACCCCCGCCCGCGGGAGGGTCTGGGAGGGCGAAGCCCTCAAACAGAGGGAT
>DAOTYR010000007.1:0-6341 GCA_034434655.1 Chloroflexaceae bacterium | reverse complement strand
TTCGGGAGGGATTCTGCCTCCCAGAACGTCATCGGATACCCCGGGTATCCGAACAGGCGCTTAGCCTTTCACCGCGCCGGTGGCGATCCCTTCCACAATGTAGCGCTGGACGAACAGGAAGACGATCATGACGGGGATGATCAGGAACAGCGACCCGGCCATCACCACGCCCCAGTTGATGGTGCCCTCGCTGTTGCGCAGCCAGTAGATGCCAATCGGGAGGGTGCGCATATTGGCGGTGTTGGTGACGATCAGCGGCCAGAGAAAATCGTTCCACTTCGCCACTAGCGAGAGCAGGGCCATAGTCACGATTGCCGGCTGGGCCATGGGAATGACGATGCTCACCAGCGTGCGGATGTGCCCCGCGCCGTCCACCCGCGCGGCCTCGATCACCTCATAGGGCAGGGCCAGGAACGCCTGCCGCAGCAGGAAGGTGCCATAGGCGATAGCCGCGCCGGGAATGATGATGCCGGCGTAGGTGTTGATCCAGCCGAGCCGGGCGATGGTCAGGTAGTTGGGCACGATGGTGATCTCCACCGGCACCATCAGCGCGGCCAGGAGGAGCAGGAAGACCAGATCCTTGCGCGGAAAGCGCAGAAAGGCCAGAGCGTAGGCCGAGGTGACGGCGAAGAACACCTCCAGTCCCATCCCCCCCAGGGTCGTGATGAAGCTGTTCAGGTAGAAGCGGCCAAAGGGGGCGGCATTCCACGCCGCCGGAAAGTTCGCCAGGGTGGGCGTCTGGGGGAACCAGGTCGGCGGGCCGTAGATCTCCGCCGAGGTCTTGAAGGCCGCGATCAGCGTCCAGTACACCGGCAGGCCGATCACCAGCACTGCCAGGAGCATGGCCAGGTAACCGGCGGCGCGCCAGCGGCGCCCGCGCCGTCGCGCCGCCGCGTTCTCGACCGGTTGCGTCAGGACCAGTTCGTCACTCAGGGCCATACGATCATCCATAGGATACGCGGCGCTCCAGGTAGCGCACCTGGATCAGCGTCAGCACGAGCATGATCAAGAAGAGCACCACCGCGACGACGCCGGCCTTGCCCGCATCGTAGGTCACAAAGCCCAGTTCGTAGAGATAGAAGATCAGGGTGGTGGTCGCAGTCACCGGCCCGCCGTCGGTGAGCACTTTGATAATGTCGAACGCCTGGAAGGTCGCCAGCACGCTGGTGACCGAGAGGAAGAAGGCCACCGGCGACAGGCCGGGCAGGGTCACGTGGCGGAAACGGGCCCACGGCCCGGCGCCGTCCACCAGGGCGGCGTCGTAGAGTTCGCGGGGAATGCCCTGCAGACCCGCCAGATAGATCACCACGGCGTAGCCCAGGTTCTTCCAGACATAGACCATGATCACCGCCGGCATAGCCCACTCGGTCGTCCCCAGCCAGTCGGGCGAATTCAGGCCCACCAGGCCCAGAAGCTGGTCAATCAAGCCGTAGCGCGGGTCGAAGATGTAGCTCCAGACCACCGCCACCACCGCGCCCGACATTACCACCGGCGAGAAGAGGGTTGCCCGGGCGGCGTTGCGGTAGCGCAGGGGCTGATTGATCAACAGCGCCAGGGCCAGCCCCAGCACCAGGGTCAGCCCCACGGACCAGACGGTAAACACCAGCGTGTTCAGCACGATCTCCCAGAACAACCTGCTGCTGAACACGCTGAGGTAATTATCGAACCAGACAAAGGGTTTGACCGGGCGCAGGAAGTTCCAGCGCACAAAGCTCAGGTAGCCGTTGTAGATCAGCGGCCAGTAGGTGAAGATGCCAAAAAGGAGCAGATTGGGGCCGATCAGCGCGACGAACAGCAACCACTCGCCCCATCGGCGCGCCGGCGTTGAGCGGATGCGTTGTTGGAGACTGGCCATTGGATTGGATTGCGGATCGCGCGGCGCGGCTGTAAGGTTGGCAGCGGATCGGCGCTCGAGCGGGCCGGCTAGAACTTCAACGCGCAGAGCACCGGCGCACAGGATCAGGCCGGGGCGCGACCGCCCCCTATGCGCACGCCCTGGCGCCGGACCATCACCTCAGCAGGTATGCTCAAGCATATTAGCCGTGTCCGGTTAACCAACGTTGAGGAACATATTAACTTTAGGTAAAACAATGGTTAAAGAACGCTCTGAGGTGAAAATAAGCCCTCGGCGAGGGGAATGGGGAAACCCGGTTTCCCCATTCCCCCGCCCGCGGGAGGGTAAGGGCGCAGCCCTTGCGCAGGGCATGGGGAAACCGGGTTTCCCCACACCCCCGCCCGCGGGAGGGTTTGGGAGGGCTGCGCCCTCCCAAGAAGAACCTTATGTTCATTGCGGCGTTGTGCGGCGCAGCCGCATGGACGGCTGAGGTGAAAAAACCCTCCCGCGGGAGGGTCTGGGAGGGCGCAGCCCTCACCGGAACGACCTTTGTGCATCCCGTTGGCGCGCGGCGTAGCCCCTCGGAGAGGGGCGTGGGAAAACCCGGTTTCCCCACCCACCGCTCCACCGCGCGCGTCCTTGGGTGAAACGTCGCCCCCCGATCTGGCGGGCGTGGTAACGAACGTCCTGTCATTCAGCAAACATCTCGGCCAGGACTGCCAGGACCCTGGTTTGCGTCGCCGGTGCGAGTCGCCCGAGATGCTTCACCAATCGCCGTTTATCAACTGTCCGGGCTTTACGCTCCGTTCGCGATGCTCAGCTTGATCGCGACTCCTACAGCCAGCAGATCATCGACGAGCTTGACCGGGCCAACCTGTTTCTCGTGCCCCTCGACCACGAGCGCCTCTGGTTTCGCTACCACCACCTCCCTCCACTCTATCCGGATGGCTAGAGCTATTCCATCCTGCCGCGTGCTATCCTCCGGATGATGCATGCAGATCACGATGTCCTGGAGGATGCGATGAAATACCTGTTGCTCGTCGTCGTTGCCGTCCACGGCCTGATCCACCTGATGGGCTTCGCGAAGGCCTTCGGTCTTGCCGCGTTCGAGCAGTTGCGCGTGCCGATCAGCCAGCCGCTCGGGCTGCTCTGGCTCGCCGCGGCGCTGCTCTTCCTGCTGAGCGCCGCGCTCCTGCTCGCCGCGCCGGACTGGTGGTGGGCGCCGGCCCTCGGCGCCGTGCTGATCTCGCAACTCGTCATTCTCACCTCCTGGAGCGACGCGAAGTTCGGCACCCTCGCCAACCTGATCATCCTCGTGCCCGCGCTGGTCGCCGCGCTGGCCCACGCGCCCTGGGGCTACCGGGCGCAGTACGCCCGCGACGTGGCCGCCGGCCTGGCCACGCCAGCGGCGCAGACCACCCCTGTGACCGGGGCGGATCTTACCCACCTGCCCCCCATCGTGCAGCAGTACCTCCGCTTCACGGGGGCCGTCGGCCAGCCGCGCGTCGCCAACTACCGGCTGCGCTTCCACGGCGCGCTGCGCAATGGCCCGGACAGCGCCTGGATGCCGATGGTGGCCGATCAGCAGAGCTTCGTCGCCCCGGCGGAGCGCCTGTTCCTCGTCGATGCCCGCATGTTCGGTGTTCCGATGACCGCCTATCACCGCTACGTCGGCCCCAACGCCACCTTCGAGGTGAACGTCGCCTCATTGGTGAAGGTTGTCGACGCCCGCGGGCCGGAGATGGACCGCAGCGAGACAGTCACGCTCTTCAACGACATGGTGCTGCTGGCCCCGGCGACGCTGATCGACCCGGCCATCACCTGGGAGGAGCTGGACCCGCTGACGGTGCGCGCGACCTTCACCAACGCCGGCCACACGATCACGGCGGTGCTCACCTTCGCCGAGAACGGCGCGCTGACCAACTTCATCTCCGATGACCGCTCGCGCACGCTCGACGGCAAGACCTACGAGCGGGTGCGCTGGTCGACGCCGGTGAGCGGCTGGCGCACGGTGAACGGCCACCGGCTCCCGGACGCCGAGGCCCGCTGGCACTTGCCCACGGGCGAATTCGCCTACGCCCGCTTCGAGGTGGTCGACGTCGCCTACAACGTCGTGGGCCGCTGAGGCGGCGTTTTATGCCACAAGCACGGCTATGATGGTCTTTGAGAAATTAATCCGCTCTCGCCCGCGCGGGCGGGCTTCGCATCCCGTAGCCGAGGGCTTATGGTCTTTGAGCAATGAATCCGCTACACATGGTCCTTTGGAGCGGGGTGTGGGGAAACCCGGTTTCCCCACACCCCCGCCCGCGGGAGGGTTTGGGAGGGCCGCGCCTTCCCAAGAATAAACTTGACCTCGGATCCCGAGATGCCACGCTGGCGGAACGCCGCCGAATGGGCGCGGCATTCAATGGTGAAAGAAGGTCTCCTACGAAGCAACAGCCCCCGAGGAGTGTGGGAGATCAGTGACCGTGGAATTCAGTTCTTGGAGAGAACGGCTAACGCTCCAGGTCAGCGGATGGCGCGGAGCGCCACCGCTAAATTGGAACGTTAGCCCGTCACGGCTCCAGGGAGGAGCAGGCGGTCCGCTCCCTAGACGCCCAGCCGCTGCAGGCGGCGGCTGGCCAGGCGCGCGCGGCGCAGTTCGTCGACAGAGGGCGGCGGCTCGGAGGCCACCGGGGTCGCCAGCTCGGGCCGGTGCCAGCGCTCCTTCCACTCGCCGCCCACATACTCGCGCAGCAGCATCTGGCCCTCGTCCGGCCCGAGCAGACACTCCGCGTCGTCCCTGAAGCGCCGGGCCACGTCGCAGGTCTGCTGGATAGCTACGGTGAGAAAGCGGACCTGAGGCGGCTCCAGACGCCAGGGCAGGGAGCCGGGGATGTAGTCGCGGAACTCGGGCCAGGCCTGGCGCCCGCGGTACGTGCGTCCCAGGGCCTTGATCCGGGCGTAGCTATCGTTGTCGAGCAGCTCGCGGTCCTCGAACGAAACCATAAGGCAGCGCTGGGCGAACAGTGCCTCAGCGGGGCGTTCGTTGTAGGCGCCGCTGAACTCCACATCCATCGTGACCTTCTTTCTCTGCTCCTGCCGGCGGATCGCCTGGATGGGCGGCCAGGCCACCGCGAGCGGGATAAACGCGACGGCGGCAGCGTGGGTTTTCGTACTCACGTTCGCCCCTCCGGGCTCAACGCGACCGCGGCGTAGAGCACGCGACCGGATGACGGGGATCGGCGCATGCCAACCTGTACCGGCGGCTGGAAGCCGGCCTCCCGGGCTACGGCGACGAGGCGCGACAGGGGGAGCGGGTGGGGCACCCAGGGGAGCGGCAGCGTCTGTTCGTACTCGACCACCAGCAGCCGGCCGCCGGGGCGCAGCGCGGCGCGGACCCGCCGGAGCAGGCCGGCCTGGTCGCGCGCGAAGTGGAGCAGGTTCGCCAGCAGGGCGCCGTCGAGCGGCGGCAGCGCCAGGGGCCGGAGCACGTCGGTCTGGAGCGGGAGGACCGTGGCCGCCGGGGGCTCGTCGCGGAGCCGCCGCTGCTGCGCGGCGATGGCGCGGGCGTCGCGGTCGAGGGCGTAGATCGTCGCCGCCGGGCCGAGCAGCTCGGCCAGCGCCCAGGTGAAATTGCCCGTCCCGGCGCCCAGGTCGGCCCACACCCCGCCCGTCGCGGGCACGCCGCCCCGGATCAGATCCACCATCTCGCGGTGCTCCACCCTGACCTCACTTGCCGGATCGTCCCACTAACGTGAAAATAGGGAAACCGGGTTTCCCCATCCCCCCACCCGGTGGCAGGCTTTGGGAGGGCGCAGCCCTTGCGCAGGGGGATGGGGAAACCGGGTTTCCCCATCTCCCCACCCGGTGGGAGGGTCTGGGAGGGCGCAGCCCTCCCAAGAACAACCGTATGTTCATCGCGGCGTGGTGCGGCTTAGCCGCATGGACGGCTGAGGTGACCATCGTTCGCCGCGTTCAGCCCCCCTCCCAGCTTCCCCCCGCTGGGGGGAGGATCCGGGTGCCCGCCCCCGGTGGGAAGGGTCAGGGAGGGGGCCGGCGCCGTGCCCGCGGCGCCGTGGCGCGGGCGGGACGCCCGCGCTCCCAGGGGGCGTTGTGCGCCATGCGCATGACCGTCTCACGTGACCATGGGGGAACCAGGTTCCCCCATACCCCCGCGCGCAGAGGGTCTGGGAGGGCGCAGCCCTCAAGCAGGGGCATGGGGAAACCGGGTTTCCCCACGCCCCTGCCCCCGGGAAGGGGAAAGCGCAGCCCTTGCGCAGGGGGATGGGGAAACCGGGTTTCCCCACGCCCCCGCCCGCGGGAAGATGAAGGCGCAGCCCTTGCGCAGGGGGATGGGGAAACCTCCATCCCCCCGCCCGGTGGGAGGTTCTGGTCAGGGTAGCGTGGCACATCGTTTTCTGAAGCAGGGGCATGGGGGAAACCTGGTTTCCCCATGCCGTCACGTCCTGTGTACCCCAAGGAGACACACCATATGGAAGCATCAGCCAACCCTGAGGAGACCCGT
>DAOTYR010000006.1:0-4515 GCA_034434655.1 Chloroflexaceae bacterium | reverse complement strand
GCTACGGGGGCAGACAGCGTGAGTGTACCACAGATGGCCCCCCGGCGCAATGCGCCCGCGCGGCGCGCATACCAGCCCCGACCCTCCCGCGGGCGGGGGCCTGGGTGCGCGGGCCTCCGGCCCGCATCCGCAGGGGGATGGGGAAACCGGGTTTCCCCATCCCCTGCGCAAGGGCAGCGCCCTCACCTTCCCGGGAGCGGGGGCGTGGGGAAACCCGGTTTCCCCATGTTCACGTTAGGCATGTTTCAAAACCTGCGGTTTGCGCTTGACAGTCTGGCGGGGAGGTGTGGAGGGGCCTGGCCCCTCCACAGCCACCCCTGGGGTCCCGTGTCGAGGCGAACTGTCAAGTGCCTTTGAAACATGCCTTAGACGGTCATGCGCATGGCGCACCACGCTGCGATGACCATGACCTGGGAGCGCAGGCGTCCCGCCCGCGGCGCGGCTCCGCGGGCACGGTGACCGCCCCGTCCCTGACCCTCCCCCGCTGGGGGCGAGAACCCGGCGCCTCCCCCCAGCGGGGGGAGGCTGGGAGGGGGGCGGAACCCTGCGAACGATGTGCACCTCAGCCATCCATGCGGCTCGCGCCGCGCACCGACGGGATGAAAAAAGGTCGTTCCTGGGAGGGCGCAGCCCTCCCAGACCCTCCCGTAGGTCGGGGCCCGGGTGCGCGGGCCTCCGGCCCGCATCCGCAAGGGGATAACAGGGTTCTCCTGGGAGGGCTTTGCCCTCCCAGGCCCCCCCGGGGGCTGGGGCGTGGGGAACCCCGGTTACCCCACACCCCTCTTCAAGAGCCTATTTTCACGTTAGGAGCTATAACCGGCGCAATTGTCAGGATCTTGTTACCTGCAAAGTCTATACTTTCAGACATGGTGTCGCGATGCGACCATTCTTATGCTGCCGCCAGGGCGCGCGACGCGCACCTGCGCATAGCTCGTCCATCATTGTAAAGGAACCAGGTATGACCGCGCATCCCCCACATCCAGGCGTCATCATCCATCCCACTGCCGCCGTTGACCCCGGCGCGCGCATCGGCGCCGGCACCCGCATCTGGCACTGGACGCAGGTGCGCGAGGGGGTCGTCATCGGCTCCGAAAGCATCATCGGCAAAGGTTGCTACCTTGACTCCGGCGTCCAGATCGGCAGCCGCGTCAAGCTCCAGAGCAACATCTCCGTCTTTCACGGGGTCACCATCGAAGACGGCGTCTTCGTTGGCCCCCACGTCTGTTTTACCAATGACAAGGCGCCCCGGGCCATCAACCCTGATGGTTCCCTCAAAGGCGCCTCGGACTGGACGGTAAGCCCCACTCTGATCCGCTATGGCGCCAGCCTGGGCGCCAATGCCACCATCGTCTGCGGCATCACCGTTGGACGCTTTGCGATGGTGGCGGCGGGCGCCGTTGTCACCCGCGATGTGCCCGATTACGGACTTGTGCTTGGCAACCCGGCCCGCCTGGCGGGCTACGTCTGCCCCTGCGGGCAGCGCCTCCCCGGCGGCGCGACAACCGCGCCCGAGGCGCGCGTCTGTGCTGCCTGCGGGCGCGTCACGACTGTCGGGAACTAAGGGGAGGGCCTGGGAGGGCTGCGCCCTCCCAGGAAAGCGACTGGCGCTCCCGTCATGGCGCGGCCAGGGCCGCGTAGATGGCTCGCCCGTTCACCGTGCCGGCGCGCCGATCGTCACCAGCAGCGTCGGACGGGCCACGGCGTTCCAGTCGCCGGTGTCCGAGGACACGAAGTACTTGCCGCTGTGGTAGGCGCTGTCTGCCGAGTAGAGGGCCAGGCGCAGCGGCGCGCGCGCGGCGTAGGCCTCCGCCACGGCGCGCGTCACATCGATCTCGCGCCGCACCCCCGGCCACCCCGAGAAGGTGGCCAGCGGTTCAACCCATCCCGCGCCGACATTCTCCGTCGCCAGCGGCGCATTGTTCCAGTTCGTGGTCCGCTCGTTCCAGTCGGCGCCAACCGTAAGCGCCTGGATCAGCGACCGTTGCGCCTGGCTGGGGTCAGAATTGCCAAACTGATGCAGGAGCAGCCTGGCCGAGACGATCGCCTGCCCCGGCGGCAACCGGTCGAGGGGGAACGTCACGTAATACTTGGCGAAACACGGCCAGTCGGCAATGTCCGACTGATTCTGGACATTGAAATCGCCTCTGCCGGCATCGCGCGTCGAAACGCCCCACTCGCTCCAGAAATCAAGCCCATCGCCGCATACCGCTCCGCCACCCACGCCCACATCAGGGACAACGGCCCCATTCAGCCCATGGCGGATCATGATCGTCTGCGACGATGCCACCGTGGGGGGGGTGTAGCCGGGGAGACCGAACCTGAGCGTGCCCCACGTGGACGGCGCCTGGAGATCCGCCGCCGGTGGCCAGAACTGATCCGCAATGGGGGTTCCGGCCCGGTCGTCGCGGTCGTGCAGCGCCAGCGCCATCCGCCACAGGGTTCCGTCGCCCGGCCGTCCACTGAGACCAAGACTACTGAAGGGCACGCGGAAAGACATGGCCCAGCCGCGATCATCGGTCTCGTCATTCATCCATTCCCCGCGCCAGCCCGGACGGGTGGTAAAGGCCGTATTGGCGGGGACCCAGGCACCCCCGCTCGCGCGGTATGCGGCCTGGTACTGCGCGCCGCCGGCGCCGCTGAACTGCGCCACCAAGCGATGGCTGCTGGCGCCTACCGTCGCGCCATTAGCGGTGTCGAGGTACAGCGTGACAGCGTCCCAGGCGGTCAGATCGGCGCGCTCCGGGGTAGTGTCGTACCAGAGGCGGCGGTCAAAGACCGCGACGTACACGTAGAGTTCCGTGTTGTTATACCCCAGACGCACATCGGCGTAATTCTGGGTCGGGGTTACCGCGCCAAACCAGAAGATGGCCAGTTCCGCAAAACGCTCATCAACGTCAGCCACCGCAAAGTACGGCGCGTTGACCCGCAGCTCACCCGCCGGGGTGGGCGCGCTGCCCGGCGGTCCGACCACCACGGGGAGATACACCGTGGTCGGCGCCGTGAGCGGCGCCGCGACAACGGTCATGATAGTAACGAATGTGCAAAGCAATCCGAGAACCATCGGAGCAGGTCCAGACGGGCGCATGGACACCTCCTGGGTGGTTGGCTGCCGGCGGTGACGTCGCTATGGTCACCTCGCCAGAGCCAACTGTTCCGTGCTGGCAGAGTGGAGCCGGGGAGGCGCGCGTCCGTGGTCTTCAGACCGAGAGCGACGATGGCTGGTCGGTGGTCTTCAGACAAAGAGCGGCGACAGCTTGCATGCGCGGCGCGCACCTCCCCGATGGCCCCGCTGGTATGGACCATACCAGCCCCAGTCTGCCAGACGATGGCGCCCGCGGCAATCGGTCAAAGGTCCTCTTTTAACCAATTTTATACTATTACGCCCCGTTCGGGTGAGGAGAGGCTTCCTCCACGTAGATGATCTTGCTCCCCTGTGGCTCAAACAACACCGGCACCTGTCGCAAGCCGGGCAACGCGGCGCGAATGGCCTCGTGGCGCTCCTCCGGGGCATAGAGCAGCAGGAAACCCCCGCCGCCGGCGCCGAGGATCTTGCCGCCCATCGCCCCCGCCTCCCGCGCCCGTTCGTACCAGACGTCGATCTGCTGGGTGCTGATCGCCGAGGCCAGGGTCCGTTTGCGCATCCAGCCCTCGTGCAGGATTTCGCCGAATGCCGTCAGATCATCCGCCACCAGGGCCGCGCGCAGATCGTGGGCCAGGGCCACCATCTGGCGCAGGGCAAGGCGCCGGGAGTTGTCGCGCTCCGTATTGGCGCGCTGCTCGTGGAGCACCCTCGCCGTCTGCCGCGTCACACCGGTGTACAGCATCATCAGACGGGCCTCAAGTTGCCGCCTGGTTCCGGGCTTACAGATGACCGGATCAACAAACACGCTCTCGTCCGGATTAAACTGAATAAACTGCAACCCGCCGTAGGCGGCGATATACTGGTCCTGCTTGCCAATCGGCTCGCCACAGCGCTCGATCTCGATCCAACAGGCCTCGCGCGCCAGGCGCTCAGCCCCGGCATGCCGCCCGTAGTAGGCATGCAGTGCATTGAGCAGACCAACGGTGTAGGTGCTGGAGGAACCCAGGCCGGTGCCCTGCGAGGGAATGTCGGAGATCGAGGTGATCTCAATGCCGCGCCTGCAACCGACCAGTTTGAGCGCCTCGCGGATGAGCTGGTGCTTCAGGTCTTCCACATCATCCACGATCTCGGTGACCGAGTAACTCGCGCGGATCTGATGATCGAACTTGGCATTGACCGTGATATAAATGTACTTGTTGATCGCCACACTGACCACGGCCCCCGGTTCGTGCCGGTAGAACGCGGCCAGGTCGCTGCCGCCGCCAACAAAACTGATCCGCAGGGGGGTACGCGAAATGATCATCTTGTGCCCTTTTCTTGCAAGGTTTCGATGAGGTTCTGCGATGGTTCGAATAGGGCGCCACCGGTCGCTTCGCGCCCGGCCAGGAGCCTCCCGACGTTCGCATTATAGTCCTTCGTGCTACCAGTGGAAG
>DAOTYR010000005.1:0-4300 GCA_034434655.1 Chloroflexaceae bacterium | reverse complement strand
TCCCGCCCGCCGGAGGGCCTGGCCCTCACGCAGGGGGCCGGGGAAACCGGGTTTCCCCAGCCCCCCACCCGGTGGGAGGGTGTGGGGGGCGCAGCCCATGCGCAGGGGGATGGGGGGACCTGGTTCCTCCACGCCCTCGCCCGCGGGAGGGTGTGGGGGGCGCAGCCCTCCCAGGAATTCTTTTCATCCCGTCGGGTTGCGGCGCGAGCCGCATGGATGGCTAACGTGAACATAGCCCCTCGGAGGAGGGGGATGGGGAAACCGGGTTTCCCCATCCCTCAGCGGACGCGGGCCGGAGGCCCGCGCACCCAGGCCCCGGCCCCTGGGAGGGTTTGGGAGGGCGTAGCCCTCCCAAGAATAACCGTATGTTCATTACGGCGTTGTGCGGCGGAGCCGCATGGACGGCTGAGGTGAACCTGGGCCGGGAGCGCGGGCATTTTGCCCGCGGAGACGCGACGCGGGCGGGCCGCCCGCGCTCCCGGGCCGTTTGCATCGGGCGGTGTGCGCCCCGCGCATGGGGCCTGACGTGAATATGGGGGAACCAGGTTCCCCCATACCCCCGCCCGCAGGAGGGTTGGGCGGGCGCAGCCCGCGCGCAGGGGGATGGGGCAAGCGGGTTGCCCCATCCGCTCACCCGGTAGGAGGGTCTGGACAGGCCACGTCCTCCCAGGAACAACCTTTTTTCATCCGCCTGGGTGCGGTTACGCCGCACGGATGGCGGTCGTGCCATTGGTGGCGCATCCTGCAAGGAGACAACCGGTCGAGGAAAGGTTCCGCGGCGCGGTTCGTTTCTGAGGATCACTGGAGGAGATCAGCGTGAACCAGCAACGGATCTGGTCCTGGATGGTCGCCCTGCTCGCCGGGGCGATGGTGCTCGCGGCCTGTGGCGGCGCGCCCTCCGCGCCGGCGCCCACCACAGCCCCCCCGTCTCCCACCGCGGCAGCCGCCACGGCAGCCCCTACCGTGGCCGCCGCCACGGCGGCCCCCGCCCCCACCGCGGCCCCCGCCGCCCGTCCCGGACGTGGCGCAGGCGATACACTGCGCATTCTCTACTGGCAGGCGCCCACCATTCTCAACAACCACCTGGCCGTCGGCACCAAAGACGTTGAAGCCTCAAGGCTGGTGCTCGAGCCGCTGGCGGCCATCGATCCCGAAGGCAACTTCGTGCCCCTGCTGGCCGAGGAGATCCCTACCGTCGCGAATGGCGGCGTGGCCCCGGACTTCACCTCGATCACCTGGAAGTTGCGCAAGGACATCAAGTGGTCGGACGGCAGCGACTTCACCGCCGCCGATGTGGTCTTTACCTATCAGTACTGCGCCGATTCCAGGACGGCATGCACGAGTGTCGCGGCCTTCCGCGGCATCAAGTCGGTCGAGGCGCCGGACGAGTATACGGTGAAGATTACCTGGGAGGCGCCCAATAGCTATCCCTACCAGGTGTTTACCAGCACGCGCGGGGCCATTCTCCAGCGGGCCCAGTTCGAGCAGTGCGTCGGCGAGGCCGCCTCGACCGCCGCCGACTGTCAGGCCGCCAACCTGGCCCCCATCGGCACCGGCCCCTACAAGGTGGTGGAGTTCAAGCCTGGCGATGTGGTGATCTACGAGATCAACGAACGCTACCGCGACCCTGAGCGGCCCTTCTTCAAGCGGGTGGAGTTGAAGGGCGGCGGTGACGCGCCCTCGGCGGCCCGCGCCGTGCTCCAGGCCGGCGAGGTGGATTGGGCATGGAACTTGCAAGTGGAGGCGGCCGTGCTCCAGCAACTGGCCGGCCAGGGTGGCCGGGGCAATCTGGTGACCTATAACACGGCCAATGTCGAGCGCCTGTTGATCAACTTCACCAACCCCGACCCGGCTCTCGGCGAGGAGCGCGGGCAACTCAGCCAGCCCCATCCCTTCCTGACCGATCTGAAGGTGCGCCAGGCCCTGGCCCTGGCGATCGACCGCAAGGCCATCGCCGAGCAACTCTACGGCCCGGCGGGCTATCCGACCTGCGTCTTCCTGTGGTACCCTCCCTTTGCCCAGAGTGTCGCTGATATCTTCAAGGATTGCGATCAGGATATCGCCGCGGCCAATCGCCTCCTCGACGAGGCCGGCTGGCAGCGCGGCCCCGATGGCATTCGGGTCAAGGACGGCAAGCGGCTCAGCCTGCTCTTCCAGACCAGCGTCAACACCCTGCGCCAGAAAACCCAGGAGTTGATCAAGGCCAACTGGGCCGAGATTGGCGTGGAGACGGAACTGAAAAGCGTGGACGGCAGTGTGTTCTTCGGCAGCGATCCGGGCAACCCCGACAACATCGGCCACTTCTTCGCCGATATCCAGATGTACACCACCGGCGCCACCGAACCGGATCCGACGTCGCACCTCTGCGGGTGGATTTCCAGCGCTGCCTCGCAAAAAGAGAACGAGTGGCGCGGCACCAACAACATGCGCTGGCAGAATGCCGAGTACGATGCCCTCTGCGACCAGCTTCGCAACGAACTTGACCCCGACCGTCGCGTGGCCATCGCCCGCCAGATGGATGCCCTGATCGTCAGCGATGTGGCCATGATCCCCCTGGTGGCCCGCCCACGGGTGGCCGGCGCCAGCAAGGATCTCAAGGGCTACAACCCCTCCGGGTGGGACGCGGAGCTGTGGGATATCGCGAACTGGTATAAGTAATGGGTCGCTATCTTCTCCGCCGCCTGCTGTTCGCCATGCCTACCTTGCTGGGCATCAGCGTGGTGATCTTCGCCATTCTCGCCCTTGCTCCCGGCGACCCGCTGGCTCAGTTCGCCGCCGATCCCTCGGTGCCCCCCGAGGTGCGCGACGCGATCCGCGAGAACCTGGGGCTGAACGACCCATGGTACATCCGCTACGTCAAATGGCTGGCCGCTCTGCTGCGCGGCGACTGGGGCTACTCCTTCGCCAGTCGCGTGCCGGTGCTCGACTTGATCGCCCAGCGCCTGCCGCAGACCCTCCAGGTGGTCGGGGTGGCGTATCTGGTCGCGATCCTCATGGGTATCCCCATCGGCATCATCTCGGCGGTCCGTCCCTATTCGCTCTTCGACAACCTGGCCACGACCTTCGCCTTCATCGGCTTCTCCGTGCCGACCTTTTTCACCGGCCTGCTGTTGATCCTGATCTTCTCTGTGCGCCTGAACTGGCTGCCCTTCATCTACGACTCGACCCTGCGGGTCACCGACTGGGAAACCTTCACGCGCCAGGTGCGCCAGATGCTCATGCCGGTCACGGTGCTGGCCCTGTTCCAGACCGGTTCGCTCACGCGCTTCGTGCGCGCCGCGATGCTGGAGAACCTGCCCGCGGATTACGCCCGCACCGCCCGGGCCAAGGGGCTTAGCGAGCAGGCGGTGGTGTTGCGGCACGTGTTTCGCAATAGCATGATCCCCGTGGTCACTCTGCTGGCCCTGGGCGTGCCCACCATCTTCACCGGGGCGATTGTGACTGAGCAGATCTTTCGTATCAACGGCATCGGCGAGTTGCTGATCAAGTCGATCCAGAACTCCGATACGCCGGTGGTGATGGCGATCACGTTTATTTTCGCGGTGCTGGTGGTGGTGTTCAATCTGATTGCGGATGTGCTGTACGGGATTCTCGATCCGCGCATCCGCTACGATTGACACGGCGAAACCGGGTTTCCCCAGGCTCGCCTCGCGACGGGAGAGGGCGGGCGACTCCACCACTGCCTGAGAGCGCGGGGAAACCCGGTTTCTAATGCCTCGCAAGGGGCGCCGATCTCGGAAACGAAGATGTCGGAAGCGAACCCACCCGTTGGCAACACCCCGGCAACCCGCGCAACCATTGCGGCGGCAACGCTCGCTCAGGTCGCGCGACCGCCGCGCTCGTTGTGGAGCGATGCCTGGCGGCGTTTCCGCCGTCACCGCATGGCCGTCGCCGGCGCGGTGGTGTTCGCCTTCCTGGTGCTGGGGGTGACTGTTGGCCCCGTGGTCTGGCGCGGTGATCCGCGCAAGATCGACTTCTCGCGGAGCCTGCTGTCGCCGAGCCGGTCGCACCCGATGGGCACCGACGACCTGGGGCGCGATGTGCTGGCGCGGGTGATGCTCGGCGGTCGCGTCTCGCTGTCGGTCGGCGTGGCCGCTATGCTCATCGCCATCACCCTCGGCACCCTGATCGGCGCCGTGGCCGGCTTCGTTGGTGGTCGGGTTGACGGCCTGCTTATGCGTCTGACCGATCTGTTTCTGGCTTTGCCGGTGGTGCCGCTGCTGCTGCTGTTGATCTTTCTCTTCCGCGACAGTCTGCGCAGCGCCTTCGGGCCGGAACGGGGCATTTTTATCCTCATCGT
>DAOTYR010000004.1:0-3369 GCA_034434655.1 Chloroflexaceae bacterium | reverse complement strand
GGCCCCGATCAGGTACGGATCGCGGCCCTGGTCTCGGCGATCAGCCACGGTACCGAGATGCTGGTCTACCGCGGGCAGGTTGACCCTGGCCTGCCCCTCGATCTGCCGACCCTCGCCGGCAGCTTCGCCTTGCCCATCAAGTACGGCTATGCCAGCGTGGGGCGCGTGCTCGACGTGGGCGCGGAGGTTCGCCACCTGGCCCCCGGCGACCTCGTCTTCGCCCTGCACCCCCACCAGAGCGTCTATGTGGCCCCGGCCGCCCTGGTCACGCGCCTGCCCCCCGATCTCGATCCCGCCCTGGGGGTATTCTTCGCCAATACCGAGACGGCCCTCAACGTGGCCCACGACGCCGCGCCGCTCCTGGGGGAGACGGCGGTAGTCTTCGGGCAGGGCGTGGTGGGGCTGCTCGTCACCCAGACGCTGCGGCTGGCCGGGGCGGGGCGGGTCATCGCCGTGGAGCCTGACCCGGCCCGCCGCGCCCTGGCCCTGGCGGTGGGCGCCGACGCGGCCCTGGCCCCTGGCCCGGAGTTGGCCGACGCCGTGCGCGACCACAACCACGGTCGCCTGGCCGACCTGGCCGTGGAGGTCAGCGGCGCGCCTGCCGCCCTTCAGGCCGCGCTTGACGCAGTGCTGGACGAGGGCGCAGTCATCGTGGCCTCATGGTACGGGCGCAAGCCGGTGACGCTCGACCTGGGCGGGCGCTTTCACCGTGGGCGCCTGCGGCTGCGCTCATCGCAGGTGGGGCGCCTGGCGCCAGAAGCGGCCCCGCGCTGGGATCACGCCCGGCGCGCCGCCACCGTGGCTGCCCTGCTGCCGCGCCTGCGCCTGGCCCCGCTGCAAGGGCCGCGCCTGCCCCTGGAGCGCGCCGAGGAGGCTTACCGCCTGGTTGACGCTGGCGCGGCGGTGCAGGTGGTGTTGACCTATAGAGAGGGTGTGGGGAAGCCTGGCTTCCCCGCACCCCTCTAACGTGAACATGGGGGAACCAGGTTCCCCCACACCCCCGCCCGCGGGAGGCTTTGGGGGGGCGCAGCCCTTGCGCAGGGGTAGGGGGAAACCGGGTTTCCCCCTACCTCCGCCCGCGGGAGGGTCTGGGAGGGCGTAGCCCTCCCAGGAAGGATGTTCATCCCGTCGGTGCGCGGCGCAGCCGCATAGACGGCTAACGTGAACATAGGCTGCTCACCTACGCGCATGCGGCGCTGAACCCCCCTCCTAACCTCCCCCCGCCGGGGGGAGGAGCCGGACTCCCTCCCCCCAGCGGGGGGAGGGCTGGGGAGGGGGGCCGTCACCTTGCCCGCGGAGACGCGACGCGGGCGGGCCGCCCGCGCTCCCAGGCGATGTTCATCGGGCGTTGTGCGCGAATCGCATGGACGGCTGACATGAAAAAATGGGGAACCAGGTTCCCCCATACCCCCGCCCGGCCCACCGGCGCCTGACGCAGGATTACCGCGACGCGACGTCGGTGACCGCCTGCGGCGCCGGCTGTTCGCGCAGCAGGGCCACGATGTCGCGCTCGATGTACTCCGGCGTGTCGGTGGGCGCGTAGCGCCGGCGCGCGTGACCGTTGCGGTCCACCAGGAACTTGGTGAAGTTCCACTTGATCGTCGGGAGGCCCAGGAAACCGGGCTGCTCGGCCTTGAGATAGGCGTAGAGCGGGTGGGTCCATGGCCCGTTCACGTCAATCTTGGCGAACATGGGGAAGGTGACATCGTAGTTCAGGCTGCAGAACTGCTGGATCTCGGCCTCGTTCCCCGGCTCCTGGAAGCCGAACTGGTTGCAGGGGAAGCCGAGCACGACGAAGCCCTCGTCCTTGTAGCGACGGTAGAGCGCCTCCAGCCCGGCGTACTGCGGCGCGAAGCCGCAGCGGCTGGCGACATTGACGATCAACGCCACCTTGCCCCGGTAAGCGTCGAGCGGCCGGGGCGTTCCGTCTATCAGGTTGGCCGTATAGTCATAGATGGTCATTGGTCTGGTCCTTAGAATTGTGCAAAAGCTGTACAAGGGTAGTATACCCCAGGCGGGGCGGGAGGGCAACCGGTCCCCGTGGCGCGGGTGGATGTGCGGGGCGTTGCTCTCCCAAAGTAAGTGTTCACATTTCTCCTAACGTGAAAATAGGCCCCAGGGGCGTGGGGAAACCGGGTTTCCCCATACCTCAGCGGACGCGGGCCGGAGGCCCGCGCACCCAGGCCCCCGCCTGCGGGAGGGTTTGGGAGGGCGAAGCCCTCCCAAAAACAACCTTATTTTCATTGCGGTGTTGTGCGGCGGAGCCGCATGGACGGCTGGGAGCGCGGGCAGCTTGCCCGCGGAGACGCGACGGGGGCGAAACGCCCTCGCTCGCAGGCGCGTGGGTTACCCCAGGTGCGAACAGTTACGTTGTTCGTCCCCGGATTGGAGCAGGGGGCTGGGGAAACCGGGTTTCCCCAGCCCCCTGCGGATGCGGGCCGGAGGCCCGCGCACCCGGTCAGAACCTATTTTCATCCCACAGGTGTGGGAAAACCGGGTTTCCCCACACCCCCGCCCGCGGGAGGGTCTGGGCGGGCTACACCCTCGAGCATGGGGCTGGGGGAACCTGGTTTCCCCCTACCCTCACCCGGTGGGGCGCGCGGCGTAGCCGCGTGGGGCCTAACTACTAAAGAGGATCAGGACGAGTAACGCGAGCATGAAGAAGATGAACAGGCATCCTGAGCCGCCATCCTCCTCACGCTGAACCGGTGGCGGAACGTAAATCACTTCTGGAGGGCGATAGGTGGCGCGCAGCAGGGTCGCAATGATGAATGCAGTGATGACCGCCGTTCCCACAATCACAAACAGCAGGTCGCCGGGCGTATCCATAGCAGGCTCCTTCGGTGCGCTCATCTCAAGTTCGGATGAACACAGTATACGGAGCCATCAGCCGACGGCGCCTGGCACAGATAAGGGGCATATGCGCCCCAGAGTACTGCCGTCGCGGTGCGCGCCAGGCGATATGTCCCCGGTGGGCATCCGACAACACGGCCCGCCACACCGACACGCACCGACAGCGTGATTAGCGGGAGGACATTCGCTCATGCTAACGTGAACATAGGCTGCTGGAGCAGGGGTGTGGGGAAACCGGGTTTCCCCACGCCCCCGCCCCGCAGGGGAATGGGGAAACCCGGTTTCCCCATTCCCCCCACCCGCGGGAGGGTTTGGGAGGGCTGCGCCCTCCCAGGAAAGTATGTTCATCCCGTCGGTGTGCGGCGCAGCCGCATGGACGGCTGATGCAGCGCCAGCAGGCGTAACCCCTCCAGACGCAGCACCTCCGGATAGAGCGCCTGATAGATACGACAATTGGGCGAACGCGCATCGTAGCGCCCGGTTGCCCGATGGGTCGTCACGGCGCAGCCGCCGGCG
>DAOTYR010000003.1:0-2654 GCA_034434655.1 Chloroflexaceae bacterium | reverse complement strand
TGCACCCGTCCTGGCGCCGATCCTCCCCGCCGCGCCGAGGTCGCCGCCTTCCTGGCAGCGCGGGAGTAGGGCCAAACCCTCCCGCGGGTGGGGGCGTGGGGCAACCGGGTTGCCCTATGTTCACGTGAGACGGTCATGCGCATGGCGCACGACGCCTAATGAACATGACCTGGGAGCGCGGGCGGGACGCCCGCGCCACGGCTCCGCGGGCACGGTGACCGCCCCTTCCCTGACCCTCCCCCGCTGGGGGAGGAGAACCCGGCTCCTCCCCCCAGCGGGGGGAGGCTGGGAGGGGGGCTGAACGCGGCGAACGAGGTTCACCTCAGCCCTCCATGCGGCTCCGCCGCACACCGACGGGATAAACATACTTCCTGGGAGGGCTGCGCCCTCCCAAACCCTCCTACCGGGTGGGGGGATGGGGAACCCGGTTTCCCTATTTTCACGTCAGTTCACTGTAACTCACATCTCCATCATGGAAGAGGAGCAACTGGTCCGCCGGGCGTTGAGGTGCGCGCGCCCGGCGCGGAGCGGCGTTGCGCTGGTGAGCGCCTTCGAAACAGAAGCCTTGCGTCCCCCGGCAGGAACACACGCGTCGCGCAGAGAGTTGGGCCGCGTCGCCAACCAGAGCCACGGCCCCGGAAAGGGTTCCCTATGTCCCTGCCTGCCCCCCGCTTGATTCGTCTTCCCTCTGGCTATCTAGCCTACCGCCGCGCCGGAACGGGCCCGCCGGTGGTGCTGATCCACGGCTGGGGCGGCTCATCGCGCCACTGGCTCGGGGCCTTTGTGACCTTGAGCGACGAGTACGATGTCATCGCCATCGATCTGCCCGGATTTGGCGCTTCTCCACCACCGGCGATGCCGGCGCGGCTGCGGACGCTCACCGCCGCGACCCTTGAACTGATCGAGGCCCTGGAGCTCGCCGATATCGCCCTGGGCGGCCATTCGCTGGGCGCGGCGGTGGCGATGCTAACGGCCACAGCCCGGCCCGAGCTGGTCAATCGGCTGATCCTGACCAGCTTCGGCCTGCCTCGCAGCCCGGCTGAAGCGGAACTGATGAGTTGCCTGCACGTGCAGTTGATCTTCAGTTCGATGTTCTGGGCGCCCTGGCTGGATCTGTGGGGGCTGTGGCAGGCTGCGGTGCGCCCGCTGGCCCAGGCCGTATCGGTGATCCCGCCCGTGCCGCACGTTCTGGCGGGGCACGTCGTCTACGATGTCAGGGAGGTGCCCTATCCGGCTCTGGCGGTCGGCGCGGCCGATCTGGTGGCGATGCACGCGCGGGTGGGCGTGGAAGCGGCAACTACCACGGGCGATCCCACAGTGATCGGCGCGTCGCGCGCGGTCGCCGCGCCCACGCTGATCATCGGCGGGCGCGAGGACCGCATCTTCCCGCCCGACTCGGCGCGGGCGCTGGCCAGCGCGTTGCCACGCTCCGGCCTGGTGCTCTTCGATCGGTGCGGGCATGTGCCCATGGCTGAACTGCCGGGGCCGTTCTACGGCACGCTTGGCGCATTTTTGCGCGCATGAGCGGAGCGCGTATCATGACGGTGGAGCGGGCGCGAGGGGCAACCCGATACGCCCCCGCCCCGCCCGCCGTCGAATGTCGTCTCCGCCCGGGGCCTGGCCGGGCCAGCGCGAAGGAAACGCCCATGCGTGTCTTGTTGATTGATAACTACGACTCGTTCACCTACAATCTGTTCCAGTACCTCAGCGAGCTGGGCGCGAGCGTGGAAGTGCGCCGCAACGATGCCCTTGGCGTCGCCGAGGCGGCAGCGTTACGGCCCGACCGTATCGTGGTCAGCCCGGGGCCGTGCACGCCGGCCGAAGCGGGGATCAGCATCGCCCTCATCCGTGAACTCGGCCCCCACATCCCCACCCTTGGCGTCTGTCTTGGGCATCAGGCCATTGGCGCAGCCTTCGGAGGCGCCGTGGTTCGCGCGCCCCGGGT
This sequence comes from Chloroflexaceae bacterium, assembly GCA_034434655.1. Lineage (GTDB taxonomy): Bacteria > Chloroflexota > Chloroflexia > Chloroflexales > Chloroflexaceae > JACAEO01. The sequence continues at coordinate 709 of DAOTYR010000003.1, read as the reverse complement.
GATGCACGGCAAGCTCTCGGCCATTCACCACCGTGGCGTGGGCGTCTTCGCCGGTTTGCCTGACCCCTTCATCGCCACACGCTATCACTCGCTGATCGTCCGCCGCGACGATCTGCCAGCCGAGCTTGAGGTCACTGCCTGGACCGACGACGGGCTGATTATGGGCCTCCGGCACCGCACCTATCCCATCCAGGGCGTGCAGTTCCACCCCGAGTCGATCCTGACCGAGAGCGGCAAGCACATGCTGCACACCTTCCTGGAAACCGCATAGCCGTCCATGCGGCTACGCCGCGCGCCAGGCGGAGGCAAAAAGGTTGTTCCTGGGGGCTGCGCCCTCCCAGATCCTCCCACGGGGTGGGGGGATGGGGCAACCCGGTTGCCCCATCCCCCTGCTTGAGGGCTGCGCCCTCCCACACCCTCCCGCGGGCGGGGGCGTGGGGCAACCCGGTTGCCCCACGCCCCTCGCCGAGGGCGTATGTACACGTCAGGCCCCATGCGCATGGCGCACCACGCCCGATGCAACCGGCCCGGGAGCGCGGGCGTCCCGCCCGCGCCACGGCGCCGCGGGCACGGTGACGGCCCCCTCCCTGACCTTCCCCCCGCTGGGGGAAGGAACCCGGCTCCTCCCCCCAGCGGGGGGAGGCTGGGAGGGGGGCAGAACCCTGCGAACCATGGTCACCTCAGCCGCCCATGCGGCTCCGCCGCACAC
>DAOTYR010000002.1:0-5686 GCA_034434655.1 Chloroflexaceae bacterium | reverse complement strand
ACCCTCCCGAAGGGGCGCGCCATCTTTCGCCCCCGCGGGCGCCCCGGCATCACCGCCGCAACACATACAGATAAAACACCGCCAGCACCACCACCCCGGCAAAAACGTACCCCACATAATCCTGGGCCCTGCCGGTCTGCGCGCGGCGGGTGTTTTTGCCCGTCGCCACGGTGCCGCCGGCCAGCGCGTCGGGGCCGTCGTTGAACAGGGTGTCGTCCACGATGAAGTTGAAGCGCCCCACGAACAGGGTGATCTGGCCGATGCCGTCAATGACGCGATTGAGGATCTGGTCAATGAAGGCCCAGAACAGGGCCAGCAGCGCCACCAGGCGCCCAAAACTGGCCTGGTAGAGTTCGTCCACCCGGTACTTCTCGTTCAGCAAGCGGAACAGCCCCGGCGCGCGCGTCGCCAGCGGGTCGGTATCACCGGCGCGGGTGAAGGCCCCGGCGTAGAACGTCCACCCCGCCGCGATGCCGCCCAGCGCCACCAGCAGCGAGATGCCCGCCACCAGAGGGCTGAAGGGCAACGCCTCCTGGCCCCACAGGTCGCTCAGCCAGTGGCCGCCGGGAATGGCGAAGGGCATGTTGAAGAAACCCGCCGTCACCGCGAAGGCGGCCAGCGCCACCAGGGCGGCGGTCATGGTCGGGTCCTCGTGCCAGTGGATGCCGTGGCCTTCCTGGTGCGCGGCGTGATGCGCGGCCTTGCGGGGCGCCTCGGAGTTCTCGAACACCACCGGGTGCTCGCCGCGAAAGTTTCCGAAGAACACCAGGCGCCACTGGCGGGTCATGTAGAAGGCGGTGAGGAACGCCGTAACCGTCAACACGCTGAAGACGATCCAGTGCCCGCCCTTGAAGGCATCCGCCAGGATCTCGTCCTTGCTCCAGAAGCCGGCGAAGGGCGCCACGCCGGCCAGGGCCAGGTAGCCAACGGTGTAGGTCCAGAAGGTCCAGGGCAGATGGGCGCGCAGCCCGCCCATATTGCGAATGTCCTGGGCGGTCTGCTGGGCGGCGTACTCATCGTGGTGATGGATGCGCTCGATGGCCGGCGTGGCCTCCATGGCATGGATGACCGAGCCGGAGCCGAGGAACAGCAGGGCCTTGAAGAAGGCGTGGGTCAGGAGATGGAACAGCGCGGCGACCCAGCCGCCGATGCCCAGGGCCGCGACCATGAAGCCCAGTTGCGAAAGCGTCGAGTAGGCCAGAATACGCTTGATGTCGTACTGCGCCACGGCGATGGTCGCGGCGAAGAAAGCCGTGAAGGCCCCGATGAAGGCCACCACCCCCAGGGCCGCGCCGCCGTCGGCCAGGAAGATGGGATAGGTGCGGGCCACCAGGAACACGCCCGCCGCCACCATCGTGGCCGCGTGGATCAGCGCCGACACCGGCGTCGGACCCTCCATCGCGTCGGGCAGCCAGACGTGCAGGGGGAACTGGGCCGACTTGCCGATGGTGCCGCAGAAGAGCAGCAGCGCGATGCCGGTGGCGTGGCTCAGCCCGAAGAAGCCCCGTTCGGCGCCGATGCGCTCCAGAAAGGCCGGGTTGAAGATCTCCCCCTCGTTGACCCCCAGGGTCAGACTGCCGGCCTGGGTGTAGAGGTAGACCAGGCCCAGCAGCATCAACACGTCGCCGATGCGCGTGACGATGAAGGCCTTGATCGCCGCGCGGTAGGCCTGCGGGCGCTCGTAGAGGAAGCCGATCAGCAGGTAGGAGCAGAGGCCCATAATCTCCCAGGCCATGAAGAAGAGCAGGAGATTATCGGCCATACACATCAGCAGCATCGCCGCGGTGAAGAGCGAGATGAAGCTGAAGAAGCGGCTCTGGCGGGCATTGGCGGCCATGTAGCCCAGCGAGAAGAGGTGGATGCAGGTCGCGGTGATCGTCACCATCGCCAGCATAGCCGCCACGGGGGTGTCCACGTAGAGGCCCATGGCGAACACGCTGCTCCCCGTGGGCGCCCAGGCGATGCGCTGCACCAGGTTCGGCTCGGGGAAGGCGAAGGCCCCGTGCTGCTCACCCTTGCCGTGCTCCCCGGCGGCGCCGTGCTCCTCCGCGCCGTGGTCGCCGGCCAGGCTCACCACCTGCCCCTCGCGCAGCGCCAGCCCCTGTGCGCTCGCGGCGAGCAGACCCACGGCCAGCGCCGTCGCCAGCAGCATGAGGGCGATGGCCGTCCAGCCGCTGGCAGGCTTGCTGTGGCGCAGGGGCGTAAAGGTGATCAGCGCGCAGCCGAGCAACGGCAGCGCCGGGATGAGCCAGGCCAGTTGGAGAAAGAGAGCCATCGCTTAGCCCTTCAACGAATCGACCGCGTCGGCATTGACGGTGAGCCAGTTACGATAAATGGCGATGACCATCGCCAGGCCCACGGCGGCTTCGGCGGCGGCGACGCAGATGATGAAGATGGCGAAGGTCTGCCCGGTGATGAAGCGCGGCTCCAGGTAGCGCCAGAAGGCCACCAGGTTGACATTCACCGCGTTGAGCATCAACTCGATGCCCATCAGCACCCCGACCAGGTTGCGCCGCGAGAGGGCGCCGAACAGGCCGATGCAGAACAAGGCCCCGGCGACGACGAGCACTGCCTCGAGTGGAACCGCGGCCGTCATTGTTGCGCCTCCCCTTCACTGATCGGCGCGGCCCGGGGCGCGGGCGCCGGTTCGCCCGCCGGAGCCTCCATCGGCGCCGGTTGCGCCAGCCGCTTGCGGAGTTCGTGCTCCTCGGCCAGGGTGAGCACCCGGCGGCGGCGGGCGCGCTCCTCGAAGGCGATCACGATCGCGCCGATCAGCGCCACCGTGAGCAGCACGCCGGCCACCTGGAACTGCAACAGAAACTCGTAGACGAAGGCGCGCCCCAGTTCGGCCACCCCGTCCAGCGGCTCGGGCGTGCCGGGAGGACCGGGCGGCGCGGGGAGGTTCCAGGCATGCGAGATAATGGTCGGGACGATGGCCACGGCGAAGAGCAGCGCGCTGATCGCCGCGGTGAGCCAGAGGCGCCACCCGCCCACCAGTTGTCGCACCCCCTCGCCGGTTACCTGGCGCGTCAGCATGATCGCGAACAGAATGAGAATGGAGATCGCGCCCACGTAGACCAGCACCTGCACCACCGCCAGGAACTCCGCCTCGAGCAGCATGTACAGCGCGCCGACGCCGAAGAAGCAGGCGATCAGCCACAAAGCTGCGTGGATGACGTTGCGCACCGTCACCACCATCACCGCCGCGCCGACGACCAGGGCCGCGATCAGCCCGAAGATGATCTGGATGACCGTTGCCATACCCCCCCTACCGCAGCGTGGCGGTCAGCGTGTCGCGGTACTCATCGAGGTCAATCCGGCCCTGCCCGGCTTGCGCGGCGGCAAAGATGCGCGCGAGCGCGATGTAGGCGCCGACGTTCACCGCCAGGGTCACGACGAAGGCCACGCCCCAGCGCAGGATGGGCGCCCAGCTCTGGGTGAAGGTGATGCCCTGCTCCGGCCCCCAGCGCAGCAGCGCGACCCAGATCGCCGCGCTCACGATGTTCACCAGGGTAAGCGGAATGAGGAACTTCCAGCCAAAGTCCATCAACTGGTCCACCCGCAGCCGTGGGAAAGCCCCCCGCACCCAGACCATGACGAAGAAGAAGGCGTAGGTTTTGGCCAGCAGGTAGAACACCCCCAGGAAGCCGGCCAGGACGTTGAACACCCAGTTGCCGTCGGGGTTGGCCGGCGAAATGGCCTGGGCGTACAGCCAGTTCACCCCGGGACCCTGCCATCCCCCGAAGAAGATCACTGCGGCGATGGCGCAGAGGAGAAAGTTCAGCACGTACTGGGCCAGATAGAACAGGCCGAACTTCATGCCGCTGTACTCGGTCATGTACCCGGCGACGATCTCCGAGTCGGCTTCGGGAATATCGAAGGGCGTGCGTTCACCTTCGGCCAGGGCGGCGATGAAGAAGACGACGAAGGCCAGGAAGCCGACCGGCGTGAAGATGAACCAGCCCAGGCCCAGATCGGGGATGCCGGGCACATCGGCGCGGCTGATGAACAGGCCCGCCTGGGCCTCGATCACTTGCACCACCGAGAGCGTGCCCGTCAGCATCACCACCGCCAGCAGGCTCAACACCGCGGGAATCTCGTAGCTCACCATCTGGGCCACGGCGCGCATGGCCCCCAGCAGCGCGAACTTGTTGCTCGACGCCAGGCCGGCCATCAGCAGGCCCACCGCGCTGATCGACGAAATGGCGAAGAAGAACAGCAACCCCACACTGAGATCGACCGGCACCATCCCCGGACCCCAGGGCAGCACGGCGAACATCAGCATGGTCGGGGCGACCACCACGCACGGCGCCAGAAAATGCACCCACTTATCGGCGGCGGCGGGAACGATGTCCTCCTTGGTGAACATCTTCACGCCATCGGCGATAGGCTGGAACAGCCCCGCCGGGCCGACCCGGTTCGGGCCGATGCGGTCCTGCATCCGCGCGATGGCGCGCCGCTCATAGTAGGTCAGGAAAAGCATCTGCAGCGGCGCGATCACAAACAGCAGGGTCGTGACGGCGAGGTGGCTGATCAGCGCGATGACCCAACCGGGCCAGCCAAACCCGAGCGCGCGATTGAGGAGCGCGTCAATGATATCGTACATAACAAGTCACTCACTCGTCTGTGAACTACGTTGTTCGTTATCCACTCATGCCATTTCGGATTTTAGATTTTAGATTTTAGGCATGTTTCAAAACCTGCGGTTTGCGCTTGACAGTCTGGCGGGGAGGTGTGGAGGGGCCAGGCCCCTCTACAGCCACCCCTGGGGTCCCGTGTCGAGGCGAACTGTCAAGTACGTTTGAAACATGCCTTAGCCGTCCATGCGGCTCCGCCGCACACCAATGGGATGAACATACTTTCTTGGGAGGGCAACGCCCTCCCACACCCTCCCGCGGGCGGGGGGAAACCTGGTTTCACCCTCCCTCTGCGTGCGGGCTGCGTCCTCCCACACCCTTCCGCGGGCGGGGGGAGGGGGGAACCTGGTTCCCCCATGGTCACGTGAGACGGTCATGCGCATGGCGCACCACGCCGCGATGACCATGCCCTGGGAGCGCGGGCGGGACGCCCGCGCCACGGCTCCGCGGGCACGGCACCGGCCCCCGCCCTGACCCTCCCCCACTGGGGGCGAGAACCCGGCTCCTCCCCCCAGCGGGGGGAGGCTGGGAGGGGGGCAGAACCCGGCGCACGATGATCACCTCAGCCGTCCATGCGGCTTGCGACGCACACCGCCGCGATGAACATACGGTTGTTCCTGGGAGGGCGCAGCCCTCCCAGACCCTCCCGCGGGTGGGGGAATGGGGAAACCCGGTGTCCCCATTCCCCTGCTCAACATTGTTGAAATGACATTTTGTTCATTGCAACCTGTGGGATAGGCTCCGGGCGCCTCCCCCGGCGTGAGCTCAACATTGTTGAAATGACATTTTGTTCATTGCAACCCTTTCCTTACATGTACATAGGCCCTCGGAGAGGGTATGGGGAAACCAGGTTTCCTCATACCCTCACCCCATGGGAGGGTCTGGGAGGGCGACGCCCTCCCAAAAAGAACTTTTTTCTCCCGTTAGTGTGCGGCGCAGCCGCATGGGGCCTATTGGGAAATAGGAAGATCGGGCGTTTGCATTTACGAGCAGATCGTATATCCTGGAAAGAGTATTGATTACCTTCCAGGACCTGGTTCCCCCCTTGT
>DAOTYR010000001.1:0-27645 GCA_034434655.1 Chloroflexaceae bacterium | reverse complement strand
TGGGCGCTCTCCATCCATGGCGCCACCCACACCACGCCGGGGTAGCGGCGGATCAGGCGCTCCAGCGCCTCCGCAAAGGCCGTTGAGCCTTCAAGGAGCGTGATACTGTTGGGCGCCAGCCATTGCCCGACGCTGTCGAAATTCAGCATCGCCACAATTGCCTCGAGGTCGGCGCTGGATTGCCGGATGTACTCCGCGGCGCCCGATGGCGGGTACTGCTCGCTGTTGAAGGCGACCACTTCCAGACCGATGCCGAGGTGATGCGCCCCCAGCATCTCTGCCAGCGCCAGCAGCACGGCCACGCCGGCAGCGTTATCGGCGGCACCCGGTGTGTCGATCTTTGTGTCAAGGTGGGCGCAGAGGAGCACACGGGGCTCATCGCGCCCCCCCCGGCGCCCGATGACGTTCCAGGCGCTGCCGACACTGCGCCGGGTATTGATCCGCAGCCGCGCCGGCACGCCGGGCTGACGCAGCAGCAGTAAGCCCACCTCGGCCGGCACCGTCGCCGAAGCCAGCGCCAGATCGGGGTCTTCGATCAGACGGTCCAGCGCCGCTCCGCGCGTTTGCACCATCAGCACCGCCTCCGGCGCGCCTTCCTCCAGAGCCGCGACAATGGCCGCGTCGTGCTCTCCCTTCCACGGCGCGGCTCTAGACGCCAGCGGCGCCGCGGCTACCTGGCCATAGAGCACCGCTACCCGCTCGCGCATCGGCAACGCCCGTAGCTCAGCCAGCGTGCCGGCAGCCACCGTCGGCGCCTGGACATCGCAGGGCGGCGAGAAGGGATTCGCTCCTGCCTGGACCGCAACCCCGCCTACCTCTAGCGTTGTCCCCAGATCTTCCCACACTGGGCACCGATAGGCCTGAAGTTCGACAGTAAAGCCGGCGCGCTCAAGGCTGCGCGCAATGTAGCCTGCCGCGGCCACATTGGCCGCCGATCCCGCCGGACGGGCGCCGATCGTGCGGCCGAGATGGATGAGATGCCGCGTCAACTCCTGCTCGATGTGGGTCATGGGCCATCCTCCTGCTGCGCCTACTGTAGCAGGGATGCGCCCGCGCTTGGAGGAAGTCACCCTTACCGGGCGTATAGTTCCGTTAACCCCGCTGCAGTTCTCCTCCGACCATCCATCTTCGACGGCGGGGTGTCTGGCCACTGGGCTGCCCGGCAGGATCCCGGGTGGCGGGGCCAGCCCCAGAGACGTTGCCATGCCCTGGGAGCAGTCCCCTTTCGTTGTGCGCATCTGCCGGTCGTGCCGTACAATAGGCAATAGCTCCGCGCGCGGAGATGCGCGCGGGTTCCGAGGAGGTCTGGTGCTATGGCTCAGGAGGGTATTACCCGGTATGAAACGGCAGGCGGGGCGCGGATCTACCGCCTGCCCGTGCAGGTATTCCCTGCGCTCCGCGCGTACGTGCACCTGGTGATCGCCGGCGAGTACGTCGCCCTGGTGGATACCGGCAGCGGGCACGGGTCCAGCGATGCCGATCTGCTCCAGGGGATGGCGCGCATCCGCGACGAGTGGGACGAAGCGGTGGACTGGACCGATATCGATCGCATCGTGCTCACCCACGCCCACATTGACCACCACGGCGGCTTGAACACGGTGCGCAGCCTCACCCCCGCGCCCCTCGCCGTGCACGAACTAGATCGGCGGGTGATCGTCAACCACGAAGAGCGCCTCACCCTCACCCGCTTCCGCCTGGGGGTCTTTTTGCGCCGCGCCGGGGTGGACGACCAGCGCCGCGCGCGCATGCTGGCGATGTACAGCGGCGCGAAAGATAGCGTGCGCTCGATGCCGGTGGAGGATGTCCTGCGCGACGGCGATCTGCTCGACGGCGTGTTTCGGGTGATCCACGTCCCCGGGCATTGCCCCGGTCAGGTGTGCCTGCAGATTGACGATATTCTGCTCACCGCCGACCACGTCTTGCCCAACTTCTCGCTCTTCCTCTCCCCCGAGAGCCTGACAGCCTCCAACGGCGTCGATCACTTCTTGCTCTCGCTCCGCAAGGTCGCCGCCCTCAGCGATGTGCGCCTGGGCCTGGGCGGCCACGACCGTCCGGTGCTGGATCTGGGCGCGGCAGTGGCGAAGATCGAGGCCACCCAGCGCCAGCACATCGAGCGGGTGTACGAAGCCTGCGCCCGGCCAAGCACCATCGCCGAACTGACCGCCCGGCTCTACCCGTTCGTGCGCGACTACGATGAACTGCTCGCCCTGCAGAAAGTGGGCGCGTATGTGGAATATCTGGACCAGCGGGGTATGCTGGCCATCGCCAATCTGGACGAGGTGGCCGAGGATGACGCGGCCGCCCCGCGCTACCTGGCGATCTGAATGATATCAGCCCGAAACCAGCGTCAGCTCACCCGTTTCGTCCACCGTCCAGACGGTTCCGTCGCTGGCGATCACGCCCGCCGCGCGCCAGCGTTCGGGCAGGGGGCGGGGCAGGGCCAGGAGACCTCCCCCGGGCGTGTCGAGGAGGGTAAAATCCAGTTGACCGCGTTCGGCCACATCAACCCGCACCCGCCAGCAGCCGTTCCACTCGCGGTAGAATTCGTAGCGCAACTCCACCTCACCGAGCAGGCGGGTCAGGGTAGCGTGAATACACCGTCGTGCGATCGGCGCGCGGCGCCGCAGGTCGGTCAGCGGTACAGGACGTTGGGCTGCGCTCATGCAAGGCGTCTCCATCAGCAGTCCATGCGGTTCGCGCCGCACCCCGACGGGATGAACATACTTCTCGGGAGGGCCAGGCCCTCCCAAACCCTCCCGCGGGCGGGGGGATGGGGCAACCCGGTTTCCCTATCCTCCTGCGTGAGGGCCAGACCCTCCCGCGGGCAGGGGGGTGGGAAAACCGGGTTGCCCCACCCCCCTCGCCAGGGGCTTATATTCACGTTAGTGAACCAGGCCCGTTGGAGGAGAGGTATGGGCACATCGGGTTCCCCGTACCCCCGCTCAGTCTCACCCGCGGGCCGAGTGGAGCAGCGCCGTGGGACGATCACGTCGACGCCGGTGATGGCCTCGCGCTATGCAAGAGTATAGCGCATGTCTCGCAAGCGATCACAGGTTGTCATGGTCTTTGAGCAATTCCTCCGCCCGTCCATGCGGCTGCGCCGTACCCCGACGGGAGGCCCATGAAGGTTCTTCCTGGGAGGGCTGCGCCCTCCCACACCCTCCCGCGGGCGGGGGTGTGGGGAAACGCGGGAAAGGGGGGTATGCGGGGAGGCGAAGCCTCCCCGCACCCCTCCACGGCGTACGTCATGTCAATCACAGTCCAGAGTACGTGTCCACATTTGAAGGCGGAACTGCTGTCAGGCGACCGCCGGGGGGCAGCAAGCGGCGCTGCGCCCATATCGCCAGGAAGGAGCAGGTATGTCAAATTGGCCCACGCGCCCGGTCATCTACGAGATCAACACCTGGGTCTGGCTCAGCGAACTGAGCCGGCGCCATGCTCGGCCGATTACTCTGGCAAACGTGCCCGATGCGGTGTGGGACGCCCTGGCGTCATGGGACATTGACGCAGTATGGCTGATGGGCGTCTGGGAGCGCAGTCCGGAAGGGCGCCGCGCGGCGCTGGCGAACGAGGAACTGATGGCCGAACTGCGCCAGACGCTGCCCGATCTGCGGCCTGATGATGTGATCGGCTCGCCCTTCTGCGTCCGGCGCTACGAGGTCGATCCGCACCTTGGCGGGCGCGAGGGGCTGGCCTATGCGCGCGAGGCGCTGGCCCGCCGGGGCATGCGGCTCATCCTCGACTTCGTGCCCAACCATGTTGCCCCGGATCACCCCTGGGCCATCGAACATCCGGAGTATTTCATTCAGGGAAGCGAGGAGGATGTGATGCGGGCGCCGGCGGACTGGTTGCGCGTCGGCCCAGCGATCTTCGCCCGCGGGCGCGACCTCCAGGCTGCGCCCTGGCCGGATGTGCTCCAACTGAACGCCTTCAACCCCGAATTGCGCGCCGCGGCCCGCGCTACCCTGCGCGACATTGCCGCTCAGTGCGACGGCGTGCGCTGCGATATGGCCATGCTGCTGATGAACGATATCTTCGCCCAGACCTGGGGCCGGCGGGCCGGCCCGCCGCCGGCTGCGGAGTACTGGGCGGAGGTGCTCGGCCCGGTGCGCCAGGCCGTCCCCGAGTTTATCTGGATCGCCGAGGTGTACTGGAACCGCGAGTGGGCCTTGATGGAACTGGGGTTCACCTTCTGTTATGACAAAGTGCTGTACGACCGCCTGGCCCAGGGCGACGCCGCGCAGGTGCGCGCCCATCTCGCCGCCGCGCCCTCCTTCCAGGCGCGCCTGGTGCGCTTCATCGAGAACCACGACGAGCCGCGCGCCGCCATGCGCTTCGGCCCCGCCCGCCAGCGAGTCGCCGCTGTCGCCGCCATGACCCTGCCGGGGGCGCGGCTGCTCCACGAGGGGCAGTTCGAGGGTCGGACCGCCCGGCTTCCCGTGTTTCTGGCCCGTCGCCCGATCGAGATCCACGACCAGGAATTGCCCGGCTTCTACCACCGGCTGCTTGCCGCCCTGCGCCACGAGCCGCTCCGGCGTGGCTCGTGGCACCTCTGTGTCTGCGACAACCAGGACGATCCGCGAGGCAGCCTCAACCTGCTGGCATGGCTCTGGACCAGCGAGGCCACCTGGGCGCTGGTGGTGGTGAACCTGGGAGACACGCCAGCCTATGGCCGTGTGCACATGGCCTGGGATGGACTGGCGGGCCAACGCTGGACGATCGAGGACGTTCTTAGCGGCGCGACCTATGAGCGTGATGGTGATGAGATGTACCTGCGCGGGTTGCACGTGATCCTGCCCGCCTGGGGCGCGCATCTGTTTCTGACCAGCGTCCGGTGAAGAGAGCCGTCCCCCCGGCTGCGAGATCTTCTCTCTTCGCGCGCCGCGTGGCTGCTATGATACGAGGGGCGCATGGGGCATACCCTCCGCGGGAGGGTGTGGGCAGGCGCCGCCCCCGCGCCGATGCGGGCCGGAGGCCCACGCACCCGGGCCCGTGCCTATGACTTGCCCGTGGGAGGGTGGAGGCGAATGCCGCCTTCCAGCGGGGGGGTGGGGAAACCTGGTTTCCCTATACCCCCGCTGGAGGGTTCGGGAGGACAAAGCTCTCAAGCAGGGCTATGGGGAAACCAGGTTTCCCCATGCGCTCACCCCGTGAGAGGGTTTGGGAGGGCGTGGCCTCCCAGGAACAACCAATGTTCATTCTGTTCGTGTGCGGCGTCGCCGCATGGACGGATAGAATAGGAGCGAAGGCGCAGTATGGATGCACTCGCCCAACGGGCCAACCACGGCGCCGGTCTCGACCGGCTGTTGCACGCCTGGCAGGGGCGCTTTACGCTGGGTCTGTCGCCCGCGGCCCTGATCCTTGCCTATGTAGACTGGCTCACCCACCTGGCCAACGCACCGGGCAAGCAACAGGCCCTGGCCCAGCTTGCCCTGGCCCAACTGGTAACCTTCAACCGTTACGCCCTCGGGTCCGCCCTGAACCCCCAGGCCCCGCCGGACGATCCCGACCTGCCCGAGGATCGCCGCTTCGCCGCCCCGGAGTGGCAACTCTGGCCCTTCAATCTGTATGCCCAATCCTTCTTGCTGGCTCAGCAGTGGTGGAGCGCCGCCACCACCGGCGTCTCAGGCGTCTCGCGCCATCACGAGCAGGTAACCACCTTTGTGGCGCGTCAGTTGCTCGATATGGTCGCTCCGACGAACTTTCTGCTGACCAATCCCGAGGTGCTCCACGCCACCTGGCTCCAGGGGGGCGTCAACCTGCTGCGGGGCACCCTCAATGCGCTAGATGACTGGAAACGTTCCATCGAAGGACGCCGACCTGCCGGCGCAGAGCAGTATGTGCCAGGGGAACGTGTGGCGATCACGCCGGGGAAGGTCGTCTACCGGAACCACCTGATCGAACTGATCCAGTACGAGCCGGCGACCGAACAGGTGTATGCCGAACCACTGCTGATCGTGCCGGCCTGGATCATGAAGTACTACATCCTCGATCTCTCGCCCCACAACTCCCTGGTTCGCTACCTGGTGGAGCATGGCCATACGGTGTTCATTATCTCGTGGAAGAACCCCGGCCCCGAAGATCGCGATCTGGGGATGGACAACTACTTCCGCGACGGGGTGATGGCGGCGCTGGACGCGGTAGGGGCCATCGTGCCCGGGCGCCAGATCCACACCGCCGGCTACTGCCTCGGCGGCACCTTGCTGACCATGGTCGCCGCGGCCCTGGCGCGCGACAACGACGAGCGCCTGCGGAGCGTCACCCTCTTCGCCGCGCAGACCGACTTCAAAGAGGCCGGCGAGTTGACCCTCTTCATTGACGAGAGCCAGGTGGCCTACCTCAACGATATTATGGCGGTGCAGGGCTACCTCGACTCCTCGCAGATGGCCGGCGCCTTCCAGTTGTTGCGCTCGCAGGATCTGATCTGGTCGCGGATGATCCGCGAGTACCTGCTGGGCGTGCGCGAGCCGATGAACGACCTGATGGCCTGGAACGCTGACGGCACGCGCCTGCCCGCCCGGATGCACGCCGAGTATCTGGTGCACCTGTTTTTGAACAACGACCTGTTCGAGGGGCGCTACCGCATTGGCGCACGGCCCATCGCGCTGAGCGACATCCGCGCGCCGCTTTTCGTCGTGGCGACGCGCACCGACCACGTCTCGCCGTGGCGCTCAGTCTACAAATTGATGCTCCTGGAAGATACCGAGGTGACCTTCGTCTTGACCAGCGGGGGACACAACGCGGGGATCGTCAGCGAGCCCGGCCACCCGCGCCGGAGCTACCAGATTGCCACCAGTTACCCCAGCGACAAGTACGTGGATCCCGACACCTGGCAGGCGAGCGTGCCGATCCATAGCGGTTCCTGGTGGCCGGAGTGGCACCGCTGGCTGGCCGACCGTTCCAGCGGCATGACGCCGCCGCCGCGCATGGGCGCGCCCGCGTGCGGCTATGCGCCGCTGATGGACGCCCCGGGAACCTATGTGTTCCAGACATAAGCCGGGAGGGGCGAAGCATGCTTCGCCCCTCCCGGACCATCGTCCGCGCAGGGGTACAGGAACATCGCGTTTCCCCACGGGTCTATCAACCCGTCAGCGCCAGTTCGTCGGCCTGAGCGATTTCAATCGGGATCATCGCCACGCGTGGCGCGGCGCTGTCGCGCGGGCGCATAGCACGGTTGTATTCGCTGCACCAGTACTTCCCGTCCACCAGATAGGCGTAGTAGCAGGTGCTGCCCGCCGGCACGGTCACCGTCGCTTCCCAGTACTGTTCACCCCGGCGCATCGGGGTGGCCGAAGTGCTCCAGTTGTTGAAATCGCCCACGAGATGAATGCTATCGGCCCAGATCTGTGCTGGCAGGCGAAATACGACCATCACCTGCTCGTTATTGAGTGGGAGTTGCACGATCATCGGAGTACCCTTCTGTGTGTCCATCTGCCCGGCAAACGCCGCCGGTAGCGATTGGGCACGCCGGAGGATACGAGCGGCTCTTTATGATTGATGCAGTCTTGCCGCAGTGATGGCCCGCTCGTGCCTGGAGCCCGCCATCAGCACGCTCCTCCTGCCTGTCTGATCTCAGGGTACCATTCCTCACGCGCCGCGTCACTCCGTATCACTACGAGACGTACATCACAAGCGCCACGGATACGGGGCTTTACCATCGGGTCAACCCCGTAGTTCTACGGATCGGGTGTGCAGCTCCGTGGCATTCTGATGGCAAATGGAGGACAGAAAGGGCCGGCCCTCGCCCACGAAGGCACGGGCTGCGCCCCTGCTTCGGCCCAACAACCCGGCAACGAGATTCGAACCGGCCATCAGGCACTGGGGAGCGGATGGGGCAACCGGGTTGCCCCATACCCCCCACCTGGTGGGAGGGTTTGGGAGGACTACACCCTCGCAAGAAGTACGTTCATCCCGTCGGGGTGCGGCGGAGCCGCATGGGCGGCTAACGTGAAAATAAGCCCTCGGCGAGGGGTATGGGGAAACCGGGTTTCCCCATACCTCACTAGCCCCTCGGGGTGCGGTACGGCCCCAGGTAGCGCTGCACAAGCGCCAGGTCGAACTCCTGCTGGAGCCAGGTGCGGGCGCCCTCGGCGGTGGCGGCCAGGGCGTGACCGAGTTGCCGGCAGATCGCGTCGGCCAGGAACTGCGGCAACGGCTCCTGGATGCTGCTGACCCGCAGGGCGCCGCGAAAGGTCGCCAGCACCGCGCCCAGCGGCTCACGGGCGATCAGGGCCGCCGGCAGCTCCAGGCGGTAGGCCGGCCCCAGGCCGTCGGGGCGGTAGTAGAGCACGTAGAGCTGCCCGTAGCCCCGCTCGATCGCCGCGCGCCGGTCGCGAAAATCGCCGATGGCCGGGCTGCGATAGCCGGTCAGCAGATGCGGCCGGTCCTTGCGGATCAGCGGGGCCGGGAGGGCGTACTCGCCGGGGTTGAGCACACTGGTCCAGAGGGTGCGATCGGTCACCGTGCCGCTCAAGCGCGGCGCGAGTTCCAGCACGTCGTCGGAGGCGGTGGCGGCTTTGGGATGCGCCACCACCCGCCGGCACTCCAGCACCAGCCGCCAGTCTTCATCCTGGAAGAAGGCCTCGATCAGCGGGCGAAAGGTATCCCACCAGGCTGGCGGTCGCCCGCCGCGGTGGTCCTGTGCATAGCGCACCAGCAGACGGTTAATCTCCAGCAGGAGCGAGTAGAACGAGCCATCGAGCACGAAGAGGCCGCTGCTGGTGGCGCGAATGCGCCGGGCCAGCAGCCGCACCTCCAGCACTGCGCGCAGGCCGCCGAGAATGGCGTCCAGTTCCTCGACCGGGGGCAACAGACAGACGCGCACGTCCTGGTCGGTGAGGGTGGCATCTTCCACCGCGGCGGCGGCAATGGCGACAAAGGTGGCCCCGGCGGCGGGCACGCTGGCGTGGGCGCCATCAACGGCGCACAGGCGCCGGGCTGGCCCATCGGGGGCGGCCTTGATCCGCCGGTCGAGCGTGGCGCGCAGACGCTCACGCTCGTCCTCCAGGACGCGCAGGGTCCCGCGGCAGGCCTCGGCGCAGGCGCCGATTGCCTGCAACACCGCCGCGGGCAGCGCCGCGGCGCCGATACGCTGCAGGTCCGGTTGCTGCCCGGCATGCTCCATGGGATGATCCTTTCCAGGGAACGGGAGAGTCTGGGAGCGGTGCGCCCTCGTGAGAACCCCCGGGTGCGTCCCTGGCCGGTTGGAGGGGACGGGGAAACCAGGTTTCCCCGCTCCCCTGCTCGATGCGAGGGCGTGAGCGGGCGAAACCCTATTATGCCTCATGCAGCCCCAGGCGGCGCTCCAGGTCACGCATTGCGGCTACCAGTTGATCCTGGCGAATGGCGGCGCTCATATCGCCGCGGGTGCGCTCGAGCACGGCGCGCAGGGCATCGGTGGTGCGCCGCAGGCCACCGGTGATCGCATCAGGGTAGTCCACCGTCACCAGGGCGGCATAGACGTCGTCCATCAACTGCAGCAACATCTCTCCTCTGGCCGTCTCTCCACGGCGCAAGCCGTCGAGAATGGCCCGGCGCAACTCGCTGGCCGCCTCGGCCAGGCCGTTGAGGTAGGGCGCCGGATCAACTCCAAGCGCCGCCGCGCCCGACGGTTCGCGCCCGGCCAGGAAGGCCAGCACCAGATGGGCCTCGGCGTACTCCTTCAGCGCGTCCTGCGTGTATCCCGCCGCGCGGATCTCCAGGTTGTTGGCCGTGGCCGCGTTAATCTGTGCGACCACCGCCCCCGCCGCGGCAAGCAGGCGCTCGGCTTCGGCAAAATCGCCCCGATGGGTCGCGCGGATGCTGTTGGCGCACAGGCGGATCAGCCCCCGTGAGACCCCGATGACTTGCTCGCGCGCCCCGTGACTGGCGTCGATCTGTGTGACACACTCCGCCACCAGTTCGTCAATGCTCATATGTTCTCCTTTGGTACGAGAGTATTATAGTCGTTCTTTTGGAGCAGGGGTGTGGGGAAACCGGGTTGCCCCATCCCCCCCGCCCGCGGGCGGGTCTGGGAGGGCTACGCCCGTGCGCAGGGGGATGGGGCAACCGGGGTGCCCCACGCCTCCGCCCGCGGGCGGGTTTGGGAGGGCTACGCCCGCGAGCAGGGGTAGGGGGAAACCGGGTTTCCCCTCGCCCCCCTCCCAGCCTCCCCCCGCTGGGGGGAGGCGCCGGGATCACGCTCCCGACGGGGGAGGGTCAGCGAGGGGGCGGTCACCGTGCCCGCGGAGCCGCGCCGCGGGCGGGACGCCCGCGCTCCCAGGCCGTGTGCATCGGGTGTGGCGCGCCCCGCGCATGGGGCCTGACGTAAACATGGGGGAACCAGGTTCCCCCATCCCCCCGCCCGCGGGAGAGCCTGGCTCTCACGCAGCGGTAGGGGGAAACCGGGTTGCCCCACGCCCCCCACCCCCCGAAGGGTCTGCGCGGGCGCCGCTCGCGCGCGGGTGCGGACCTGAGGCCCGCGCACCTGGCGCCCGCGCCTATCGCCCGCCTGTGGTAGGGGCGTCTGTTCGTCTTAGAGGGCCGGCGCCACAGCCGACCGGAGGTGCGCCAGCACGAAGCGTCGGGCGCGGGCGGCGCGCTCGAGGGCGACGTGCTCGATCACCAGTGGCGCGCTGATCTCGGCACGAATGACAGCGCCCAGGAAGGTGGGATAGTCCAGAACGCCTTCGCCCGGGCCAGGCAGATCGAGGGCCGCGCCACGCAGGCGCATGTCTTTGAGGTGGATCAGGCCGGTGTAGGGCGCCAGCGCGGCGACGAGGGGCGGCAGCAGTTCGCTCTGTTGCTGCCACATGCCGGGGGGCAGCAGGTTGGGCGGATCGAGCACCACCCGCACGTAGGGCGAGCCGACTTCTTCGCAAAAGGCTACGATCCGCTCGGGGGTGTCGAGCACATGGGCGAAGAACGGCTCGAAGACAAGGATGGCGTCGTTGGCGTCGAGGAGGGGAAAGAGGTCGTCCACCGCGCGGCGCAGGGTATCCCAGGCAGCAGGGCCCTGGTTCTCGGGATCTTCTTCGAACAGGCTCGCGGCACAGGTGCCGCTCCAGGTGACCACGTGCCGGGAGTCGAGCGCGGGCAGCAGGGCGACCAGGTCGGCCAGCGCCGCCTGGGTGAACCCCATAGGCGCGTCGGCGGGCCGCAGCGGGTTGGCGTAGCCCGAGACGGCGACGATCTCGACGCCGCTGCGGGCGGCGGCCCGGCGCACGCGACGCGCCAGGGCGGCGTCGCAGCCGGCGGGGAAGTGCGCCTGCACCGCCCCGAACCCCATGTCCGCCACCTGCTCGAAGAGGCGCGGCACGTCCTGCTCCGGGCGAATGTCGATCCAGATGCCGAGTTGCATAGTGGTTTCGCGGGTAGGCAAGGAAGCATCGGCGCCAATTATACGCGATCCGATGCGCATCGGAACAACGCTGTCACTCCCGCGGGAGCGAGGCGTTCCACGCCGGGCGCAGCCGCGAGGGCGACCAGCCCGCCGCCCGCAGGTGCGCGCCGATGTCCACCCGCAGCCCGGTGCGCGAGGAGGCTACCGCGGCCGAGGTCAGGGCCAGGCTATGGATGTTGTCTTCGACGTCGGGTTCGGGCGCCGCCTCGCCCCACAGGGCGCGGGTGAAGATGTCCAGGCCCCGGGCCAGGCCCATCGGTTCCAGGCGCGGCACCTCCAACGGGCGTGGCGTGTCGCTTTCGCCCGGATAGAACCAGACCGTTTCGTCCTCGCGCAGCAGCAAGGCGCCGTCCGACCCGGCCACGATCAACTCGCCGTCCCACGAACTGCGCGGGCCACGGGCCACCCAGCTCCCGAAGTAACTGACCGGAATGTCACCCTCCAGCAGCAGGTCCACCGTGGCGCACGAGTTGCCGCGAAACCAGCTCCAGGCCGGGCGGAAGCTGTGGGCAAAGACGCGCTGCCCGTTGCGCCCGGCGATGAAGCGGATGGTGTCGAAGTGATGGATGGCGAGATCTTCGATCAGCACTTCGGGCATACTGTCGCGCCAGCCGCCGAAGCGGAAGGGCACGCGGAACTGGCAGGTAATGTAGCCCGGTTCGCCGATCAGCCCCTGGCGAACGGCATCGCGCAAGGCGACGATGTGGGGCAACCAGCGCCGCCCCTGGCCGACCATCAGCAGCGCTCCGCTTTGCCGGGCGGCCCGGAGCACGGCCACCCCGTCGGTCAGGCTGGCGGCCAGGGGCTTTTCGCAAAACACCGGCAGGCCGCGGTTCAACGCCGCCACGCTGATCGCGCGGTGAGTCTCGGGCGGCGTGACTACCAGCACGGCGTCGGCCGGGGCGAGTTCAAAGGCAGCGTCGGCGTTGCCGTAGCGACGTTCCTCGGGAACGCCGAAGGCGTCGCCGGCGGCATCGAGCTTATCGGGCGCGCTGTCAACCAGCGCGGCGATGGTCCAGCGCGGGTCGGCGCGGAGCGTCTCCAGCCAGGTGCGGCCCATTACCCCCGTCCCGACAACAATCATCCGCAGCGGGTTCTGCATACGGCACCTCTTCGCCCGAAGACCGGGAATACGCGATGTGAACCTCGTCTCCACAAACAGGAGGGGGCCGGGCTGCGCCCTCCCCCGAAGCATGCACTCGTCACAGCCGGGATAATAACGTGTATTGTAGCAGACCTGGGGTGAACGTCGCCAGAGCCGCGGAGGTGCGTGTTCGCATTGCTCCTGGGAGCGAGAGCATCTTGCCCTCGTAGACGCGACGAGGGCAGCACGCCCTCGCTCCCAGGCTTGTGGATGACCCCAGGTGTGAACAGTCACGCATGAGGACGCTTTTGCATCGTGGTATCGTGCTATCATACATTGTGTGCACATACACGCATTAGCGCGGGGGCCTGGCCCTCACAGGAACTTTCACGGCTAGACGCACCGCAGAGGACGCGGAGAAACGCATAGGGGCGGTTTGAACCTCTCCGCGCCCCTCCGCGCTGCGCACATGCCCGGCGGAGATACACACGATCTCGGGAACATCTCCTTCGGTTCTGCATACGCAGCCAACGAGCGACCGACCATGGACTCCGACCTTGCTGCTCCCTGCCCCGAAGCGCGGTGCGCGTGTCCCGCGAGGGTTATGGATCTCACCTGGCTCAACATCGCCGATCTGCGCTCGGCCTTCGGCATCACGGCCACCACGCCGCTCTCCGGGCTGGCCGACCTGTTCTTTCGCGGACCCGCGCGCGCCTTCGCCCTCCGGGTGCTGGCCCTCGATGCGCTGGTCGGGCGCGAGGGGCTGCGCGCCGGCGGGGCGTGGATCTGTGGGCAACTCAGCCGGGGGGTGGAGGTCCAGGGTGCGCCCCCGCCCGCCACGGGATCGGTACTGATCGTTGCCAATCATCCTGGATTGCTCGACGCCGCCGCGCTGTTCGCCAGCATCCCCCGCGAGGATCTGCGTGTGCTGGCGATTACCCGGCCCTTTCTGCGCGCCCTGCCCCATATTGCCGGGCGGTTGTTCGCCGTGGGCGACACCCCGGCCTCGCGGATGGCCGCGGCGCGCCGGGCGGCCCGGCATCTGCGCGCCGGGGGCGCCCTGCTCATCTTCCCCGCCGGGCGGATCGAACCCGACCCGGCGAGCCTCCCCGGGGCCGAAGACTCGCTGGCAAACTGGTCCCAGGGAGTTGATCAGATCGTCCAACTTGCCGGTGCGGTGACGGTAGTTCCCACCATCGTAGCCGGCGTGCTGACGCCAGAAGCCGTGAACCATCCCCTTACCCGCCTGCGCCAGGATCCGGCCGATCGCCGCTGGCTGGCGGCGATCCTGCAACTGATGCTCCCCTGGCTGCAACGTACCACGGTACAGGTGCGCTTCGGGCGGCCAATTGCGGCGACAGGCGCCCCGGTGAGCGCCGCCGTTGTCGCCGAGGCGCGCCGTTTGATCCGCGAGGTGGCCCGGTGATGCGCACTCCGCCTGTTCGCTCCACCCAGCGCTCCCCGCTGACGATCGTGTTCATTTGCGTCTTCGTGGATATGATCGGCTACGGGATGGTCGTCCCGCTGCTGCCGTTCCTGGTTCCCGAAGGGCCGGCGCGGGCGTTGCTGGCAGGTCTGCTCGCTTCGCTCTACGCGCTGCTACAGTTCCTGGCGGCCCCGGTGCTGGGCGCGTGGTCCGACCGGGTGGGCCGGCGGCCGGTGCTGATCGGCGCGGTGCTGGCCTCAAGCGCGGCCTACAGTGTGTTGAGCCTGGGAGCCAGCATCGGCGCGCTGCCGCTGGTCTTTCTGGCGATGGCCCTCGGCGGCGCGGCGGGGGCCAGCATCCCCACGGCGCAGGCCTACATTGCCGATTGGCTGCCTCCCGCCGAGCGCGCCCGCGGCCTGGGGCTGATCGGGGCGGCCTTCGGGCTGGGGTTGATGCTCGGCCCGGCCTCGGGCGGCCTGTTGAGCGTCTACGGGCTGGGCGTGCCGCCGCTGCTGGCGGCGACCCTGGCGCTGCTCAACGGGCTGTTCGCCCTGCGCGCCCTGCCCGAGTCGCTGCCGCCGGAACGCCGGACGCCGACGCCGCTGCGCCCGGCGGGCGTGGCGCGGCAACTGGGCCTGGCCCTGGCCGTGCGCGCGGCGCGCCCGCTGCTGCTGGCGATCTTCCTGCTCAACATGGCCTTCGCCGGGCTGCAAAGCAACGCGCCCCTGTTCACCAGCACTCGCTTTGGATGGGGGCCGCTGGCGAACGGCGCCTTCTTCGCCTTTGTCGGCGCCTGCGCGGTGATCACCCAGGGCGTGATCCTCGGGCGGCTGCTGCCGCGCCTGGGCGAAGCGCGGCTGGTGAGCGGCGGCCTGGCGTTGATGGCCCTGACCCTCGGCGGCGCGGCCCTGGCCCCGGCGGGCTGGATGCTCTACCCCCTGGTCGGTCTGATGGCCCTGGGCATCGGCCTGGCGGTACCCTCGATCACCAGCCTGGTCTCGCGGCTGGCCGGCGAGGGGCGCCAGGGCGCAGTGATGGGAGGCATGCAGGCCGTGCTGAGCCTGACGCTCATCCTGGGGCCGGCCCTGGCCGGGCTGCTGTTCGACGCTTTCGGGCCGGGCGCGCCCTACCTCAGCGGAGGGATGCTGGCCCTTGCGGCGCTGGGGGCAGCCCTGTTCGGGCTGGCGCCGGCATCGCGCCCCGCGCCCTCCGCAGCGGACTAGAACTGTGTGGGATTTTAGATTTTAGATTTTGGATTTTGGATTTTGGATTTTGGACGTCAGCCGTCCATGCGGCTGCGCCGCACACGAACAGCACGAACATAGGTTCTTCCTGGAAGGGCTGTGCCCTCCCAGACTCTCCCCCGGGCGGGGGCATGGGGCAACCGGGTTTCCCCACCCCCATGCTCCAGCAGCCTATGTTCACGTCAGGCATGGTTTCGCGGCGCGGCCCTGGGCGGAACGGTTGGGGAGCAGCGCGACGGCCCGGCCCGTCACGCTCCCGTTGTTCCGCCCGTGGCGGGGGCGCGCTCCGCCGATGATACCGTAGGGGTGAACTTTAGTCGTGGATTATCGTATATGTGAGGATGGTTCCGATGATCAGCTCCGAGCGGCCGCCGGTGTGGCGCATAGCCAGTGCCAGGCTGCCAACCGCCTATGGCGAATATACCATGCATGTCTACAGCGACACCGATGGACGGGAGCACGTCGCGCTCACCGTCGGCGAGGTGGCCGACGGACGGCCCGTGCCCACCCGCCTGCACTCGGAGTGTCTCACCGGCGACGTGTTCGCCTCACAACGCTGTGACTGCGGCGAGCAACTGGTCTGGACGCTGGCCCATCTCCAGGAGGTAGGACGGGGCGTGCTGCTCTATCTGCGGCAGGAGGGCCGGGGGATCGGCCTGGCCAACAAGATCCGCGCCTATACCCTCCAGGAGCAGGGCCTCGACACGGTGGACGCCAACCTGGCCCTGGGGTTGCCCGCCGACCGGCGCGACTATCGCCTGGCGGCGGAGATGCTGCGCGACCTGGGCATTACCACTGTGGCCCTGCTGACCAACAACCCGCAGAAGATCCAGGGCCTCGAACGCTACGGCATCCTGGTGCTGGAGCGCCTGCCGGTGCTGACCACGCCCAATCCGCATAACCAGTTTTATCTGGAGACCAAGCGGCGCCGGATGGGCCATCTGACGTAAGTGTTCACCTTATCTCCTGGAAGCGCGGGCAGCTTGCCCGCGGAGACGCGACGAGGGCGGGACGCCCTCGCTCCAGCCGTCCATGCGGCTGCGCCGCACAACGCCGCAATGAACATACGTTTGTTCTTGGGAGGGCTGCGCCCTCCCAAACCCTCCCGCGGGTGGGGGAGTGGGGAAACCGGGTTTCCCCACCCCCCTGCCTGGGCGGGCGGCGCCCGCCTCCCCCCGCTGGGGGGAGGAGCCGGGTTCCCGCCCCCAGCGGGGGAGGGTCAGGGAAGGGGCGGTCACCGTGCCCGCGGAGCCGTGGCGCGGGCGGGACGCCCGCGCTCCCGGGCCGGTTGCATCGGGCGGTGTGCGCCATGCGCATGACCGTCTCACGTGACCATACGCCCTTGGCGAGGGGGCAGGGAAACCCGGTGTCCCCACATCCCCGTCCGCGGCAAGGTGTGGGAAGGCGGAGCTTGCCTATTCGTTGTCGTAGGCCACCTGGTACAGCTCGATGATTTCCTGGCGCGTGGGTTTGCGCGGGTTATTGGCCGGGCTGCCGCTGTCGATCGCCGCGTCGGCCATCGAGGGCGCCAGTTCCAGCAGTCGCTCCCGTTCGACGCCGAGTTGCCGCAGGGAGGGGATCTTGATGTCCTTGACCAGCCGGCGAATCGCCGTCACCGACCGGTCGGCGGCGGCCATCATCGAGAGGCCCTCGACCGGCTCCCCCATGGCCTTCGCCACGTGGGCGTAGCGCACCGGGTCGCCGATCAGGCTAAACTCCGTGACTGCGGCCAGGAGCGCCGCGTTCGAGACGCCGTGGGCGATGTGGAAGTGCGCCCCGATCGGCCGCGACATGCCATGCACCAGGGCCACCGACGAGTTGCTGAAGGCGATCCCCGCCTGCAGGGCGCCGAGCATCATCTTCTCGCGGGCCTCGAGGTTGTTCCCGTTGGCCCAGGCCTGGCGGATGTTCTGGCTGATCAACTCGATCGCCGAGAGGCAGAAGATGTCGGTCATCGGCTGGCGCTTCACCGAAACGTAGGCTTCAATCGCATGCACCAGCGCGTCCACCCCGGTCGCGGCGGTCACCCCCGGCGGCGAGGAGACGGTGAGCAGCGGGTCAACCACGGCGATGGTCGGCATCAGGTACGGGCTACCAATCAGCATCTTCACGTCGGTCTTCTGATCGGTAATCACCGTGTAGACCGTCGCCTCGCTGCCGGTGCCCGCGGTGGTGGGGATGGCCACCAGGGGCACGCCCGGGGAGGGGATCTTGCCGATGCCCTTGTACTGCTCGATCGAGCCGGGATTGGTCGCCAGCACGGCGATGGCCTTGGCGGTGTCGATCGGGCTGCCGCCGCCGATCGCCACGACGAAATCGCAGCCCTCGCCGCGGTAGAGGTTCAACCCCTCCTGCACGTATTCAACCACCGGCTCGGTGTTCACCCCGGTGTACGCCGCGCTGCCGATCCTGCTCTCCTTGAGCAGTTCCTCCACCTTCGCCACCAGCCCCAGGCTGGCCATGATCTTGTCGGAGACAATGAGCGCCTTCTTCCAGCCGCGCTTCTGACACAACGCGCCTACCTGCTCCAGGGCCTGCGAACCGACCACCATGTGCGCCGGCATGATGAACTCTCGCGGCTGCATGCGCGAACCTCCTCGTTCTGGGCCTGCCACGTGGCCGGACTGTGCTGCCGGCGCCGGGGCCCGGATCGTGAAAATGGGAACAGAATCCTGTGACGCATTGTATCATAGGGATCACCGTCTGTCCGGGTAGGATCAATGGCCGGTTTCGGGCTACCCGATGGGGTAGGAAGGCCGAAGCGCTGGCGCAGCCAGCGCTTCGGCCCTTTCGCGCATGGACGGATCGAAGATCATCGGGGCGTATACACGTAGCCCTGCACCCTGGCGCGGTAGGTGACCTGGCCGCTTTCGTGCGCCACCACCTGCGGCTCGCCGATGGGCGTGGGCGGGGCGTTAGGGTTGAGGCGCGCCTCCGGGTCAATCTCGACCCTGGCGCGCTCTTCGAAGGCGTTGATCAGCGCGGCGCGCACCTCGCTGCTCCCGGCGCCCTCGGGCACGCGCACTTCGAGGTCAAAGCTCACCAGCCGGGGAACCGCCGGCACGGCGGTCGGGGCGGGGGCAGGCTGCGAGGTGGCGGCCGGACCCAGCAGCGGCGCGACGTAGGGTTCGGCCCACGCCGGGCGCTCGAGGTAGACATACGCGCCCAGGGCCACCGCGCCCACCAGGGCCAGGGTGAGCGCCAGGCGCACCAGCGCGATGAACGCCGCAACCACGCGCGCGAAGGGGTTGCGCCGTGCCGTCGGCGCAACAGGCGGCGGGGGCGGGGGCATGCCCGGACGGGGCGCCGGTTGCGCGGCGACCACGGGCGGGGGGGCCACCTGGGCCGCGGCCGGCTCCGGGAGGCGCGCCGTTGGCCGGGCCACGCGCACCTGGGGCGGCGGGGCCTCTCGCTGCGGGCGCAGAGCGGCGCGGAACTCCGCGATGCTGGCGAAGCGATCGTCGGACTTGAATTGCAGCGCCCGCGCCAGCGCGTCGCTGGTGCGCTGCGAGATCGCCGGCGCCAGGTCCCGCGCCGATGGGAACGAAAAGGGCTTCTCTTCGGTCGGGTCGCGCCCGGTGAGCAGGTGGTGCAGCGTCGCTCCCAGGGCGTACACATCCGACTGGGGCGTGGCCAGCCCCTGGTACTGTTCGGGCGGCGCGTAGCCGGGCGTGCCGATCTGGGTGCCGCGCTCGGTGGGGTTGAAGAGCTTGGCGATGCCGAAATCCACCACCTTCACCCCGCCGTCGTGATCGATCATCACGTTCGAGGGCTTCATATCGCGGTAGATCAGGCCCCGTTCGTGCAGGTGCTCGAGCACGTCGCAGATCTGGTCGGCCCAGGCCAGGGCCCGGTCCTCGGGAATGCGCCGCTCACGCTCGATGATCTGCTCCAGGTCCTCGCCGCGCACGAAGTCCATCGTCAGGTAGTGCCGGCCCTCGTCGGTGAAGTGACTGTAGACCCGCGGCACGGCCGGGTGGTTGAGGTTCTGCAGGATCTCGGCTTCGGCGTTGAAGCGCGCCACTGCCTCGGCCTGCTCACCAGGATCGTGAAAGCGATCAAGCATCATCTTGATCGCATACACGTGCCCTTCCTGGTCCACCCCTTCATAGACCGCGCTCTGGCCGCCCTTTTTGATCACGCGGGTGATGCGGTAGCGGCGCGGGTCCTTGCTCAAGCCGTCATTGTTGAGCACCACGTCGCGCCCGCAATGCTGGCAGAAGCGGGCGTGGGGCAGGTTCGCTTTGAGGCAGAAGGGGCAGAGGATCTGGGTTACCTCGGCCATAGCCCTCCGTGGGGGGCCGGTGCGGGTGGCGGCTTCCCCGGCCAGACGGATGTTCGGCGCCATATCTGCCTCCAGCGTAGCACAGCGGCTGCCGGTGAGCAACCGCTTACGCGACGCCCTGGCCCGGTTCCGATTCAGAGACGTCCGCGGCGGCGATGTTGTTGCATCAACGCCAGTCTTTCGCCCGGTAGCCGAGCCATCCCAGAGCCGCGACATCGTCGCGCCAGTGGGGGCGCACCTTCACCCAGAGGTCGAGATACACCGGCCCGCCGATGAGGCGCTCGATCTCCTGGCGCGCGGCAGAGCCGATCTTCTTCAACATCGCGCCGCCGGCCCCGATGATGATCGCCTTCTGGCCCTCCCGCTCAACATTGATGGTCATGCGGATGTACGTGGCGCCCTCGCGCTGCTCCCATTCTTCGACTTCGATGGCCACGGCGTGCGGCACTTCCTGCTGGGTGTAGTAGAGCACCTTTTCGCGCACAAACTCCGCCGCCAGTTGCTGCTCGCTCTGATCGGTGAGTTGATCGGGCGGGTAGAGCAGGGGGCCTTCGGGCAGCCGCGCGACGATCTCTTCCAGCAGGGCCGCCAGCCCCAGCCCTTTGAGCGCCGAGATGGCGATCTCCTGTTCCCAGGGGCCGAGGCTGCGGTAGTCTTCCAGGTAGGTGCGCTGGCCACGGGGCTTGACGTCAACCTTGTTGAGGATCAGCAATTTGCGCCCGCGGGCCCGTTGCACCTGCCGCGCGATGCGCCGGTCGAGCTGGCTGGGCGGCTGGCTGATATCAACCATGAAGCCGATCACATCGGCGTTGGGCAGGGTCCGCTCCGCCAGGTCCACCATCAGGCGCCCCAGGGCATGGCCCGGCTGGTGGATGCCCGGCGTATCAACGAAGATGATCTGCGCCCCCGGGCGGGTGAGGATGCCCCGCACCGGAACGCGCGTCGTCTGGGGACGGGGTGAGACGATGGCCACTTTCTGCCCGAGCAAGGCGTTGAGCAGGGTGCTCTTGCCGACGTTGGGTTTGCCCACCAGCGCCACGAAGCCCGAGCGGGTGACCGGCGCCGGCGCTTCGCCACCGGTCGCTTCCGGCGGAGCGCCGGCTACGGTTTCGGTTGCCGGGGCCTCAGCGGGCGGAAGCGTGAACACCACCGGCCCCTCGCCACCCGCGGGCGCCTCTTCGAGGGGCAGCATCAGGGGCGTCAGACGCTCCAGCGCCGCGGGCGTCCGCAGATCGGCGGGGAGGGACAGTTCCACCCCTAGCACTGTCTCATCGCCATCGAGGTCGAGGATGGCCGTCTCCGGCAACGGCAGCACCCGGGCCGGTTCCTCGTCGGCGACCCGCAGGGTGAGGTGGCCGGTGTTCATGTCCAGGCGCTCGTACTCGCCATCGAGGGCCAGTTCGAGTTGCGCGAGGGTCAACTCATCGTCGAGATCGAGGCGCAGCCCGATGATCCGCGCCTGGGCGTCGAGCAGCAGCGCGGCGGGGTACTCCAGCACCCCGACGGCCTGGCCCTCCTCCAGTTCGGTGAAGTAGACGTAGAGCGACCCGACTTCGGGGTCATAGGAGAATTGCAGCATACCCTCTCACGGGCGAGGGGCCTGGGGAAACCGGGTTTGCCCAGCCCCCTCGCCGGTTGTTTCTGGGCAGGCGCAGCCCGCCCACATCCTCCCACCCGGTGAAGGCCGGGGGAAACCGGGTTTCCCCAGGACTCTGCGTGCGGGCTGCGCCCGCCCAAACCCTCTCACCGGGTGGGGATCTGGGGAAACCGGTTTCCCCAGATCCCCTGCTTGAGGGCCAGGCCCTCCGGCGGGCGGGGGGAGGGGGGAACCGGGTTGCCCCATGTTCACATTAGAAACCGACCATGGCCTTACCCCATATCCGGCTGGCCGCGTTTGAGGGGAATATCGGCCTTGAGATAGTCGGTGGCCTCGCCGCGAAGGATCTTGACCTCGATCTGCTCGGCGTCAACGGGGGGGAGATAGCGTGAGAGCACCTCGGCAATCTCCACTTTCATCTGCTCAAGCATTTCCGGGGTGAGCTTATAGCGGTCGTCCACCAGCACCATCATCAGGCGCTGCTTGGCCACCGAAGCGCTGCGGTCGCGACGACCCCCGAACAGATTCTCGAAGAAGCCCATGGTCGCTCCTTAATGCTCAGGAACGGCGGCGCCCAAAGATGCCGAAGAAGCGTTCCAGCACCCCCTGCTGTTCCTGGAGCACGGGGAAGGGCACGTCCTCGCCGCGCAGCCGTCGGGCGACATCGAGAAACGCGCGACCGGCCTGCGATTGATGGTCATACACCGCGGCTTCGCCGCGATTGGTTGAGGTGACGATGCTTTCGTCATCGGGGACGATGCCGATCAGCGTGATCGCCAGCAATTCGAGCACATCTTCCACCGAGAGCATCTCGCCGCGGCTGACCAGGCGCGGCTTGATGCGGTTGACCACCAGGGTTGGCGGCCCCTTCTCGGCGGCCTCGACCAGGCCAATGATCCGGTCGGCGTCGCGCACCGCCGAGACCTCGGGCGTGGTGACGATGATCACCTCATCGGCGCCGGCGATGGCGTTGCGAAAGCCATTCTCGATCCCGGCGGGGCTGTCGATCAGCACAAAGTCGAACTCGCGCCGCAACTGTGCGGTAAGATCGATCATCTGCTCACGGCTCACCGCGTCCTTGTCGCGGGTCTGCGCGGCCGGCAGCAGACACAGTTCGGGCAGGCGTTTGTCTTTGATCAACGCCTGGCGCAGGCGGGCCCGGCCCTCGACCACATCCACCAGGTCGTAGACGATCCGGTTTTCCAGCCCCATCACCACGTCCAGGTTCCTCAGCCCGATATCGGCGTCAACCACTGCCACCCGCCCGCCTTGCAGGGCCAGGGCCGTGCCGAGGTTCGCGGTGGTGGTCGTTTTGCCCACGCCGCCCTTGCCCGAGGTTATCGTGATCACCCGCCCCATAGATTCTCCGCTGGACCGTTGCATACTGGTTCCTACCGCTTCAAAGCCTCCCACGGCGCGACCACGATCTGTCCGCCCTCGATCCGCGCGATTTCGGGCGTGCGTGGCGCTTCACGCGACCCTGCGGCGATCTGGTCGGCAATCCGCAGTTGGGTGGGCGCCAGTTCAATCGCGCAGACCAGGGCGCTGGCGTTGCCCAGGGCGCCGGCGTGCACGAAGCCGCGCATCCGGCCCCACACGACCACGCTGCCCCCGGCGATGATCTCCCCGCCGGGGTTCACATCGCCGATCAGGGTCACATGGCCGCTATGGCGCACCACCTGGCCCGAACGCACGGTGCGCACCAGGAACAGCGCCTCGCTTTCGCCGGCCGCCACGGAGCGCGGCCCCGCGCCGGGCGGTTCCGGGTAGCGCGGGAGGGGCCGGGCGGTCAACCCCGCGGCGCGGGCGGCGTTGCGGCTCTCGCGCGCGCGCGCCGCCAGCGCGTCGGCCTGCACCCCGTGCTGCTGCATCAGTTCCAGCATCGCCGCGAGTTGTTCCGCGCTCAGCGCCCGGTCGCCCACGTCAACGGTCAGCCGCGCGCCGCTGAAGAAACTCTCGTTCTGGGTGAGTTGCCGTTCAAGCTGCGCGAGCAGGGTGGTCCACTCGGCGGTGTCATCGAGCCGCACCTGCAGACCCTCGCGTCCGCCTTTGATGCTGATCAGATCGCTCATGCGCCTTTGCCTGATTTGAACGCGAACTGTTCGAGAATTATAGCACAGGGCGCCGCGCAGCGGCGCCCTGACGTGAACATAGGCTGCTGGAGCAGGGATGTGGGGAAACCGGGTTTCCCCACGCCCCTGCCCCCGGGAGGGCCTCGCCCTCACGCAGGGGGATGGGGAAACCGGGTTTCCCCGTTCCCCCACCCGCGGGAGGGTTTGGGAGGGCGCAGCCCTCCCAGGAACAACCTTTTTCACCCGTTAGTGTGCGGCGGAGCCGCATGGACGGCTGATGACAAGGCAACGTCGTCTCGGCGGAGGGCCTGCGGCTCCCGCAAGCCCGGGCTTTCGGAGGAGCGAAGCCCCGCCGAGCCTCCCCTACCTCAACGGGGGAGGCGAAGGGCTTATGGGCGGGCCCGGGTTGACCTTGCATCAGCCCTGGCGGCCCACAGTTGGCGGAGCAGGTTCCGGGTCGGGCGGCATCGCCGGACAAAAGGCGGGCATGTTGGCGGGCGGCTCGGTGCCGAAGTAAGCCTGGAGCATCTGGGTGACGGCCGGCACGGCCATAGTGGAAGAACCATCGTTGAGGTCGCCTGCGCCTTCGAGCAGCACTGCCACCACTACCTGGGGATCTTCGTAGGGCGCGAAGCCGACGAACCAGGCGTGGCTCTGGCGCACGAAGCGCCCATCCGGGCGCTCGATCAGCGGGCCGAACTCGGCGGTGCCGGTCTTGCCGGCGATGCGCAGGCCCGAGCACTCCTCGCGCGCGGCGATGTTCAGGCCATTCGTCACCGATTGGCGCATGCCCTCGCGGACAACCTGGAGGAAGGATAGGTCCACCGGGACGCGGCTGAGCGGTTCAGGGGCGATGCGCCGCACCAGGGCCCCGCTGCCATCGGTGATGGCGGCGACAACGTGGGGGCGGTAGATCGTGCCGTCCGTGGCGATGCCCCCCGCTGCCACCGCCAGTTGCAGCGGCGTGACCAGCATGTCGCCCTGGCCGATGGCGGTATTGTAGGTGTCGCCGGTGGTCCAGACTTCGCGTTTGGCCTGGGCCTTCCAGGTTTTAGTCGGCACCAGGCCCGGGGCCTCGCCGGCCAGATCGATGCCGGTGATGCGCCCCAGGTGGAACCACTCCAACCCCTGCACCAGCCGGTCAATATCCAGCCCCCGAATGCGGAGCGCCCGCGCGTCGAGATTGGTGGCCTGATCGTTGCCGCCGGCCACCGAAGCGAAGAAGACGTTCGAGGAGAGGCGCAGGGCGTCAATCACCGTCAACTCGCCATTGTCACGGTTGCGGATCGAGTTGGGCAGTTCGAAGGGCGCGCCGTTGCGCTCGATCAGCTTGAGCACGCCCGGATCGCGCAGGCGGGTATCCGGGGCGATCACTCCCTCCTGCAGGGCAATCGCGCCCACGAACGGTTTGAGCGTCGAACCCGGCGGATACTGCCCGCTGATGGCCCGGTTGGTCAGGGGCGCCTGCCGCAACAACTCGGCCAGCGCCTCGGGATCGCCGCTGGTGAGCAGGGCCAGCAGTTCCTCGCGGCGCGCCGGGTCAACCCAGACATTATTATCGTAGGCCGGCAGTGAGACCAGCGCCAGCACGCGCCCATCGCGCGGGTCGAGCGCCACGGCGACGCCGGCGAAGATCGGGGGGTAGTCGCGTTTATAGGCTTCGCGGGCGTTCTGGCGGCGTCGTTCGCCCTCGGCGATCCAGCGGCGCAGGATGCGTTCCACCTCAGCCTGGTAGGCAGCGTCAATCGTCAGCACCAGGTTGTGGCCGTGCTCCACCGGGCGAACGGTTTCTACCGCGCTGATGGGGCGCTGGAGCACGTCAACCAGCAGGCTCTCGACCCCGGCCCGACCGCGCAGTTCGCTCTCGTAGGCCGCCTCCAGACCGTCTTTGCCGATCCGGTCATCAACCTGATAGGGCGGAAAGCCGATGCTTGGGGGATCGACGGGTTTGACCAGCAGCCCGCAGCGCCCGGCGTAGCCCAGCACGTCTACCAGCGCGGTGAGCCACGAACTTGCCGGATTGGCCGCCAGCAGTTCACATTCATTGATCCGCCCGGTGTACCCCAGCAGGTGCGAGAGCGAGGGGATCGTCCCGCTCAACGGGTAGCGCCGCCGGTACGCTTCCAACACCTCGACGCCGGGTAAATAGTTGCTGTTTTCGCGGATCGCCAGGGCCAGTTCAGGACTGATATCTTCTTTGATCACCACGCCCTGGTAGTTACGCAGATCCTGGCGCGCAATCAGTTCCTCGATCGGATTGCTGAAGATGAGCGCATCAGCGTGGGCCTGGCTCAGTTCCAGCGCCCGCAGGCTATCGGCGGGGGCGACCGTGACGCTCAGGGTTGGCCCCGTGCCCGGCGCCGGGGCCTGGAGCGCGTTCAGCGCGGCGCGCAGGGCAGGCCGCTCGGCCAGGACACTGGTAGGCGAGAGGGTCAGCGTGCTGGTCAGGCCCGCCACCTGGCTCAGGCGCGCCAGCACCGCGGCGCGCCGTTCAGGCTCGGCGCTGCGCGAGGGCAGGCGCCCGGGGATAATCGCCAGATTGTAGATCGGCACGCTCTCCGCGAGCAGCGTGCGACCATCGGCGGCGAAGATTTCGCCCCGGCGCGGCGGCACCGTGATATAACGACGCGTCGTCACCGACACATCGGCGCTATAGCGTCGGCTCTCGTGATCGGCCACCTGAACCTGATACAGGCGCCCCACGAAGATGGCGACCACCAGCACCAGCGCCACGCGCAGAACGATCAAGCGTGACATAGCCCTCGCGCGCCGGGAAGGCCTGGCCCTCCCAGACGCTCCTCGCAGGCAGGGGCGCGGGGAAACCCGCTGGCCCCGCCTTCTGGCCGCGGGCGGAACCAGCGGAGCGCGGCCCTCCGCGCCTCCCCCGGCCTGCCAGCCGGCAGACCGGGCGGCGAAACCATGGCTTACAACTGGCCGCGGAGCAACCGGCGCAGCAGAAAGAACAGCGGCAGGGTTGGCGCCAGGGCCACCACCACGCTGGGGAGCATGACCACGACCAGATACCTGCGCCAGTCAATCGCGCCGGGCTGCAAGAACAGGACCAGCACCGTCTCGTAGATCAGCATCCCGACGAGCACGGCGAGCAGCGGCACGACAGGGCGCTCCACTCGCAAGCGGCGCGTCAGCGCGGCCACAATCAGCATGGCCAGAAGCAGCGCCAGGGCATGCGCCCCCAGCGGGGTGGCGGCGAACACATCGAGGGCCAGGCCCCCATAGAGCCCCCAGCGCAGTGCCCGGCCAAGGCCCACATCGGGAAAAGCCGCGCTGACGCCGAGCAACGCCCGGCAGATCGCCAGCACCGGCACCAGCGGCAGCGTGAAGCCCGAAGGCAAGCCAAGGAGCGTCACCTGCACACAGGCCAGCGCGAACAACGCGGCGATCCGGCCCGCCTCGTGAGCCAGGGTCTCTTCTAATCGTCTTGGCTGAGGATCACCCACACGTAGCGCACCTGGTCGGGATCAACGAAGGGCCGCACCTCGGCGATCTGGTGCTGGTCAATCACGCGCACCTGATCCACGCTGCCAATCGGGATATTTGGCGGGATGGCGGCCAGATCGAAGGGCAGTCGCAGCGCCCCGGTCAGCCCGGCAGTGACCACGCTATCGCCGGGCGCCAGGTCGAGATCGCGGGTGATCTGGCCGAGTTGCAGGCGCGAGCCGTGCTGCCACTGGCCCCGCACCAGGCCTACTTCGGCGCGGCCCTGGTGAATCACGCGACCGCTCACCTGGCTGGAAATATCGGTGATCAGCAGCACATCGGCGGCGTGGGGGCCGGTGGACTCAACGATGCCGATGAGCGCCGCGGGCGTGCCGGGCAACTGGCCAATCACCGCCATCCCGGGCCGCAGCCCCTCACGGCTGCCGCGGGCAATGGTGATCATGCGCCGGCCCGCATCAGGCGAGCGCACCGTCACCTCGGCGCCGAGCAGCGTCCAGGGATGGGCCCGCTGGATCGCCAGTTGCTGGCGGAGGAAAGTGTTTTCAACCTGCGCCTGTTCGAGCCGCAGCAATTGACTGCGTAATTCGCCGTTTTCGCGCTCAAGGGCGGCAATGCGCGCTTCGAGGGCGGCGGCGCCCCGCGGCGCGCTGAAGAAGGCCCCGAGGTCATCGCGCAGGCCCGTGAGCCGCTGGGCCACCGGGGCGGTCAGCGATTGCAACATCTGGCGGGCGGGGGTGATGATCCCGCGCCGATCAAGGAACACCAGCGTGCCCGCCAGCAGACACAGCCCGATCGCCAGGACAAACGGGCGCAGCGATGCGGGCACGGGTGACCGCTCGCGGCGCAGTTTGATGGGACGATCATCGAGAAAGTCGCGCATAGGCGTGGAGGTCCTTGCCTGGGAAGGCTTCGCCCTCCCCACCCCTCGTCTTCGGCGCGGGCGTGGGGAAAGCAGGTTTCCTTACCCCGGGCATGGTTTCAGCAGGGCTATGCTGAACGCGGCGAACGGTGTTCGCCTCAGCCGTCCATGCGGCTCGCGCCGCACCCCGACGGGATGACCATCCTTCCTGGGAGGGCTGCGCCCTCCCAAACCCTCCC